>JAJPKG010000234.1 GCA_021323815.1 Pseudomonadota bacterium | reverse complement strand
CTTCAGGGAACTGCTGCAACACAGCGGATCGCGGACTCTGCTGCCGCCCCAGCGTTTCGCGGGTTTCCTCATAGGCGCTTTCATCGCCGGGAACGTGGGGCGAACGCAAGGTGCGCAGAAGCAGAATCAGCGCGATAATGGCAAAGGATGCGAGCAACAGTCCAACATAGACGCCGTGCGTGACCTGGGCATTGAGTTGGTTTTGTTGTTGAATCTGCTGCTGACCGCTTTTATTTGTCGTTGTTGAGGTATGGCGCTGGCTATTCTGAAAGAAGGCGATCAGCAACGGCACGACAAAATTGATCAGAGGGCTGATGAGGAAGACGAAGACATCGACAATGACGGACCAGACCGCGCCGAGCGCAGCCAGCGCCTGATCATATGAGCGGCCATAAAAGACGATGGTCAGCATCAACGCCGCCAGGATGGTAAATAACACGAAGCCGAGCGAAGAAAGCTGCCAGATGACGAGCGTTCTGCGGGACGAACCGCCGCTGTGTAACAGGCGCGAGCGCACCTCGGCCAACCGCACTTGTGCAATCATCAGCAGCCCGCAGAAGATATAGGCCGGAATGAAGAGGGCAATATCGGTGCCGGCCTGCTGGCGGTTGGGCATCAGCAGTTCGCCCAGCACCAGCGCGCTGATCAGCAAGATGAAAAATCCGAGAAAGGCGTTGCGGCGCAAGCTGGAATCCCCAGCGTTGCGCGCCAGGCGCTCTCCGAGGAACCACGCGAGCACGGTGAACAAGACTAATCCCAACTCAGCATGCGGCTGCTCGGCTTCCAGCGAAAAGATGGTGTTGAATGATGCCAGCCAGCTCCAATCGCCGGGCGCGAGCGCGGGAAAGACGCGCAGGCGAATCAGGATGAGGCTGGTGAGAACAATGCCGAGGATGAACAGCAGCCGATAGTATCGGCGCAGCGTCTTCGCGCCATCATAAAGGCGCACCACCAGCGCCGCGCCGAAGATAAGCAGAAATATCGCCGGCATGGGCAGCAGCGCCTTTGCGGCAGTGCCGAACCAGATGTCAGCCGCCATCACAAAGACGCCGCTGATAGCGATGGCAATTGCCAGGCTGTTGCATGTGACGATGCCCAGCCACTCACCCCAGCGCAAACGCAGGTTGCCTGGCAGGTGGATGCGCGGCACCGTCACCACCGGCAGCATCCCCGCTGTTTCGGCCTGGGGCGATTTCGCCACGCCCCGCGCCGCCTGGCGCAGTTCCTCCATGCTGCTGTCGCGATTTGGCGAAGGTGATGAGTTCATGCCAGGTCTCCTCTCCTCCCAGGCGATACGTGAGCAGCGTGCCGGTGTCGGCCTCACCATCACCGGTGAGCAACAATGCAATGCTATAGCCGCGCCCGCGCAAGCGTTCCAGCCGCGCGACGGTTGCCGGCTGCAAGGCCGCTGCGGAGGTGATGAGGAGCACGGTCGCGCCGGGGGGCAGGCGGTGCTGCTCGCGGGCGATAACGCGATCGATGGAGCCGCCGAACAAGGGCTGCAAGCGTGCCAGCGTCACCAGCAACTGCGCCAGATGCTCAGGGCGGGTTCCAGGTGGCACACGCATGAACGCCTGCACTGCCTCGAATGAGGTCGCAAATTCTTCTGCTCCGCTCAGCGGCAGCCCGTTCGTGAATAAGCCCGTCGCGTAGTGTTGCCGGTGTGCCCAATCGGCAATGGAAGCGGCGGCGGCGATGCCCAGCTCAAACAGCGCGGTGTTCACGCCCTGGGCCGCGCTGGCAGACGTATGAATGTCGAGAAACAGCGCCAGTGTGTGCGTGGTGGTGAAGGGATAGACCTTGCTTTGCAGCGCGGCGTGATGCGCGGTCGCTTTCCAGTGCACGCGCCGCAGCGGATCGCCCGGCTGGTAATCGCGCGCGCCAGCGATCTGGCTGGGATCTTCATAGAGCCGCCGGCGTGTTTGCGCATCGCCAAACGGGCTGCGTGATGGCAGGCCGAAGCGTTCCAGCGGCGCAATCAACGGCAGCACCGTCAAAGAACGCGCGCCACCGCGTTGCGTGATCAAGCGCTCGTCATCGAGAAAGCCAAAGGGATCGCCCGCGCGCAGATAGGTGGGACCAAAGCTCCAGACGCCGCGCGCAAGGGGGATGACGCGATAGCGGCGCGTCACGCGCTCGTTACCCCACAGCGTCATCGGCGTGATGAAGAGCTGCCGCTCGGCTTTATAGCTGGCATAGAGCGGTGCGCCGGGCATGAGTAGTTCCGCTGAAAGCTCGTCTTCAATTTCCAGCCAGGGGACGGGCAACGGCTTATGGTTTTCGACCTGGATGATATAGCGCGCTTCCTCGCCGAACTGCACGCGTGCCGGGCTGAAGGCGCGCTCGAACTGCACGCCGCGCAGCACCACCCGCTGCCAGATCTCCGGCATGATGCCCAGCGAAACCACCAACAGGGCCGCTAGCGCCAGCAAAGGGGTTTGCAGCACCAAGCTCAACAGCGCCAGGATGACCGCCCCGCTCACCCAAAAACGCCGCTGGCGCGGTCGCATGCGGGCGCGCAGCTCGGCCTCGGTGGGTGGGCGATCCAGCTTCATCCGGCGAATGCGGCGCTGCTGCACGCGCTCGCGCCACAACAGGCGCGGGTTCGCTGCCTGCCGGATGGCATCGTCAGTATGATTCGACCGGGACGCGAGCATGTGCCACCACCTCATCAATGATCAGGTCGCCTGCCTGGCCGTGCAGCCGCGTTTCCACGCTGGTGATAAGGCGGTGGCCCAGCACTGGCACCGCCAGCCGCTTGACATCATCCGGCAGCACATAGGCGCGGCCCCCCAGCGCGGCCATTGCCTGGCTGGCACGGGCCAGCGCCAGGGCAGCGCGGGGGCTGGCTCCCAGTTCCACGCTGTGGTGCTCGCGCGTGGCGCGCACAATCTCCAGCAGATACGTTTCCACCGGCGCTTCGATGCGCACGCGCCTCACGGTTGCCTGGGCCTGCAACAGCGCGTCCGGCGTGGTGACGGGGACCAGTTCTTCCAGCGGCGCGGCATCGCGGAACCGCTGCAAGATGGCGCGCTCTTCGGCCAGGGTGGGATATCCCATATGCAGGCGCAGCAAAAAGCGATCAAGCTGTGCTTCCGGCAGGGGAAACGTGCCTTCCAATTCAATGGGGTTCTGCGTGGCAATAACCATGAAGGGTTGAGGCAATGCCAGGGTTGAGCGGTCCACCGTCACTTGCTGCTCAGCCATCGCTTCCAGCAAGGCGGATTGCGTGCGGGGCGTGGCGCGGTTGATCTCGTCGGCCAGCACCACCTGCGCCATGATGGGACCGGGCCGCAACTCAAATTCCCCCGTCTTCGGGCTGAAGACCGAGATGCCGGTGATGTCGCTGGGCGTGAGATCCGGCGTGCATTGGATGCGCTGAAAGTCTCCGCCGATGGAGCGGGCGAGGGCACGAGCCATAACGGTTTTGCCCATCCCCGGCACGTCTTCGATCAACACGTGACCGCCGGCCAGCAGCGCCACCAGCAACAGATCGATGGTTCCCCGCTGCCCCACCATCACGCGCTCCACGTTGGCGCGAATGGCATCAGTGGCACGTTTCAGCCCCACCAGATCCGTGCCCGGACCCGGCACATATCCCGGCAACTCGTCCTTGCCGTTGGTTTGATCCATACCTGCTTACCCCTGCTGGAAAATCGCATGCGATGAGAACGGTTTTTATGAGCAGCACCACTGTGCATCGCTGTTCTATAGACCATATCACGCGGCGGCATGAGACAAACAGGGGCGAAGATGTGGCACGCGCCACAGATTCTAACTTTTCAGTGGCGAGTCCGGCACATCAGGTACCTCCGCCGCTTTGGCTTGATCCCAGGCGTGATACGAACTGCGCACCAGCGGGCCGGATTCGACGTGACGGAAGCCCATCTCTTTGCCGATCTGTGCATATTCGCGGAACTCGTCAGGGGTGACGTAGCGCTCGATGGGCAGGTGATCGAAGCTGGGGCGCAGATATTGACCGATGGTGACGATATCTACGTTGTGCGCCCGCAGATCGCGCAGCAGGTGGATGATCTCGTCGCGCTCTTCGCCCAGGCCCAGCATGAAGCCGGACTTGGTAGGCATGTCGGGGCGCATCTCTTTCGCCCACGCCAGCACGTCCAGCGAACGCTGATAAATGGCCTGGGGGCGCACGCGGCGATAGAGCCGGGCGATGGTTTCAACGTTGTGGTTAAAGATCGAGGGCCGGGCGTCGATGACCACCTGCAACGCCTCGCGGTTGCCCTTGAAATCCGGCGTCAGCACTTCAATGCTGGTGTCGGGGTTGAGGCGGCGAATCCAGCGGATGGTGGCGGCGAACATCGACGCGCCGCCATCTTTCATCTCGTCGCGGTTAACCGAGGTGACGACCACATGGCGCAGCCCCATCTGCGCGACGGCTTCGGCCACGTGGCGCGGCTCTTCCCAGTCCAGCGCCATCGGGCGGCCTGTGGCAACAGCGCAAAAACCGCAACTGCGCGTGCACACGCTGCCCAGGATCATGAAGGTGGCCGTGCGGTGTGCCCAGCATTCCCCCATGTTGGGGCAGCGCGCCTCTTCGCACACCGTGTGCAGCGACTTGCTGCGCATCAGCCGCTTCAGTTCTTCATAATTCTCGCCGGAAGGAGCGCGCACCTTCAGCCAATCTGGGCGGCGTTCGATGGTGATGGACATGGACAAGCTACCTCAATGTTGCTGGGTCTTTCCCTTGCATTGTACCAGCACTGTGGATGACGCCGCAAGGGATGGGCTGTATCGCCGATTTCCCGGTGATATGGAAGAAAAAAGCCCTCTCCAACCAAGTGGAGAGGGCGAGATGGATGGTTGCTCAGATCTCAGCGTCCGTTGCCGTTGCCATTACCGTTTTGCTGCAACGTGCGCAAGATCTGCTCGTTGGCTTTGTCGATGCGCCGGCCTCGATTGAAACTGATGAAGCTCCAGATGCCCAAGAGCACCGCGAGACCGCCGAAAGTCAGGATGTACCCATAGCCGGGGTAGATGCCGCCTGAGCCGTCAGGGTTCGCGGCCAGGTACGTCGGCGTGCCGTTGTTGATATACGAATCCGGCGAGCCGTAAATGAAGGCAGCAGGGTTGCTATAGGGTGCTGAAAGCGCCATGCCGATGCCCACGATCAAGAAGAACACCGCGAGCCCCAGCAAGATCAGTGCCCATCCCTGGAAGCTTTTGCCGCCACCGCCCGGCAGCACCGGCGGGTAAGGGGGCTGCTCGCGGTGACAGTTCGGACACACTCTGGTGATGCTCAACATCGGCGCGTTGCAATATTCACAACGGATCATACCCCGTACTGACCTCCCTTGCACATTACACCCCTATGATACCATGCGCGTGTCTGAATAACCAGTCATTCACCGAAATTTTAACCCAGCCCTGCCGATTGGGACGCTTGACGGGACGCCCCTGCCTTAGATCTCAGATAGCATGAAAATCCTTGAGTTGCCAGAAGGGACACCGCCATGAACGAATCTGCACGCCGGCATCACTCCATCTCCCTGCCGATGATGCTGGCTAAAGATGCTTATACCCCCGGCCAGCAAGAGCCGGATGTGCTGCTGACCACGCTGCGCGATCTGCTGCAATGGGCGCAAAATTATCCCCGCAGCCGCTCGCTGTGGCCCTTCACCTTTGCGACGGCCTGCTGTGGCATGGAAATGGCCGCCACCGCGCAGTCACACTACGATCTCTCACGCTGGGGATCCGAAGTCTTTCGTGCCAGCCCGCGCCAGGCAGATGTGATGATTGTGGCTGGGACCATCACCATCAAGATGGGATCGCGCGTCACATATCTATACGAGCAGATGGCTGATCCCAAGTGGGTCATCTCGATGGGCCAGTGCGCGAACTCCGGTGGAGAATTTTATGACAGCTACTACACGGTGCAGGGCATCGACACGCTCATCCCGGTGGATGTCTATGTGCCCGGCTGCCCACCGCGCCCCGAAGCGCTGATCGAGGGCATCTTGAAACTGCGCGAGAAGATCGAAAAACAAGGGCTGCGCATCCGGGGCGAGTAGGGGGCAGGCGCACGTTGCTCTAGACGCCCCTTTCCCCAGCGTTGCTGGGGAGGGGGCGGGGATGGGGCCTGCGCCGAAATGGATACCAGAGTTGCGCGAACAGATTATCTGACATGCGCTCGCCATACAGGCCATAGCGCGAAGAGGCGCGGCGCGGAAAATAGAGCGTGCCAAAGACGGCATCGATCACCGGGAACAACGCCGCCAGGTTTTTATCCAATCTCTCTTGTTCTGAGGTATGGTGCCAGCGGTGAAAGGCCGGGCTGGCAATGAGATAGCGAAACGGGCCATAGCTCCACGGCACGTTGGCGTGCAGATAGATGGGATAGAGCGCGAGGAACAGCACATAGGGCGCGAGGACGTTTTGCGAGATGCCGATGAAAAAGAACGGCACGGTCGTGACCAACCGGCTGACGATGGTATCCACCGGGTGAACGCGAGCGGCGGCCAGCCAGTCGAGATGCTCAGAGCTGTGATGCACGGCGTGGTAAGGCCACAGCGCCGGGATCTTGTGAAACGCGCGATGCGCCCAATAGCCGAACACGTCGCCGATGAACAGCACTTCAAACCCTTGCAGCCAGAGCGGCTGCGCGGAGATCTGCACCAGCCCCATGTGCGGCATGAAATGCACCACCAGCACGAAGGCGATGGCGATGCCGAGCGTGCCAACCGATTTGGCGACGGGCACAATGATAAAGAAGTAGATGATATCCGTCAGATAGCCTTTGCGCAGCGTGCGATGCCGGCGGTCTTCCGGCCAGATGGTTTCCAGCAGCCAAAACAGCCCTGCCAGCATGACGATGCCGACGAAACCGCGCGTCGAATCGGCGGCAACAAACGAGAGGCGCAAGCCGGATGCTGCGCTGATGAGATGCTCCATGTTTTCCCTCCACGCTTCAGCGTATGATGCGGTCATGTGGTGCTTGTGCCACTCTATCAGCAGAGGGGGGCGGCAGCATAGGGGATTCTGTCGCAAATATGTCGCAATGACGCTCTTGCCAGCCATCATCGACTGTGCTAGGATGCAGCTAACTCAGGATAGGCCGGTGAATACATCAGAGCAGGAGCGCATGCAACTATGGAACCACCATCCAGGGGGCCGGCGCACTATGCCCCCGTTGGCGCGTCATCGCTGCAACCCGTCGCCACACAGCCACGCCGCAGCAATCATGCTGCCTCCCTGCTCGCTGTTGCGGCGGTCGTGATCATCGCCGCCGCGGGATTTGGCTTCTCGACGCTGCATGCGAAGAGCGCCGTCACCACCTTGCAAACATTCTACTCGGACGTGTTCCATTATCAGTTTGACAGCGCGTTCAGCATGCTTTGCCCTGACAAGCAGGTTTCCGCAAAACCCTCATTCGATATTATGAGGGTGCAACTTCAAGGCTTCCAGAACGCGAATATCGTCATTGACACGTCAAATTTGCACTATGATCTCAAAGATAACGGGCTGACCTTTGCCGATGTCCGCATTCATGGATCGCTCTCTTACCAAAATGTTCCGCAGGGACAGACGGTTCCCACCATCACCATTGATGAGACTGATCCGCTGGCATTGAATGGGGTGAACTGGTGCGTCAATATCGCGCAGTTCGCCACATCCTGAAGCAAAACAAGCGGGCGAGAAAAATTCGCCCGCTCGTGACGGCCCGCATGCCGTGCTGAAGATCAGTGCTAGCACTGCTGGTGATGCGCCGGATTCGCCGTGCTTTTCCACGGGCCTCCAGGTCGGTTTGATGCGCATATTCATCCCCTCCGCTGGGCACAGGCACGCATGGGCGATGCCGGCTGCGCCGGCCAAAATACGAGAGGATCATCAAAACGGATTTTCACCAGAAATTTCGTCGGCACATCCTCAAATATTATGTCAAGTTAGAGTTTTCTAACATTCAAGGGATTCGCTCTTGTACATTCCTAACAATACTGCTATACTCTCATATGTCCGGCAGGATGTGCAACACACCTTGCCGGCTGCCCGCGAGGTTTGGCAGGGTGATATGCCGCTCCTTCGCACTGGGGTATGTGTAGTTGAATTGTTGGAGGAAAAGCGTGACCACACTTCGGAAACACGTTTTGAGCATGGCGGTCGGCGTCGGCTTCGCCCTCATGGCGGCTGTCGCGCCGATGAGCGCGCAGGCGGCGGTGGTGCCGCACTTTCAGAACGTTTATCAGGATGTCAACCAGTTGACTGCTGCTGGTCAAACCTCGTTGTACATCCAAGAGATCGGCCAGGGCTGCTACAACCGCGCGATTGATTATCAGTTGCAGCAGATCTGCCAGAGCCTCTATCTGGGCCAGTCGGTGGCCATGAACAACAACCGCCACCTGATCTATAGCCTGGTCGGCACGTGGCCGAACAACTTTGCCCTGAATGCGGCAGAGCGCCACAACGTCAACCTGGTGGATAGCTTCTCGTTTGGCTACATCACCGGCGGCGGGGGCGACGAGAGCGATTTCGTCGGCCTGCTGGCGGCGTTGCTGCTCGACAACGGCGTCTATAGCGTCAACGTGGGCGGCTCGACGCTGCGCATCCTGCCGGTCTATTCGGGCATCACCGGTGCCTTCACCTATGGCCTGTATGTGACGGGCGTGTGCCAGTATAACGGTTTTTCCAGCCGGACACGGGCTTATTGCGCCTCGCTGAACCACACCTATGGCTACAACCGCAACATCTTCGAGAACTACGTGACCTTCACGCAAGGCACGCCGTTCCCGCCGCCACCGCCGCCGAACCCGTTCAACGGCTAGTTTTTTTTCGGCGAGGAACGTGACGGCGTTCCTCGCCACGCGACTGAGTCCGTCAATCCCCTGAGGGATTCGCGCTGATTGCTGAACCCATGCCAAAAGCAAAGTTGGCGTGGGTTTTTTTGTGTCCTTCATCCGGTTATCAGATGAAAGAAAGACGTGGAACAGCTCACTTTTCGTCTCCCCAAAAAGCGATTGGCATAGCACTTGCATGAATGGGTGCTTGAGTGAGGAAAGAACCTCACGCTGTCTCATACACAGAGGAGAAAGGATTAGCGATTATGCTGAATCTAGCAACTGTGAGCCTGTTGGCCGGCGGCCCGAACTGGCTGGCATGGATCGTCTTAGGTGCCCTCGCGGGCTTCATCACCAAGAAAATCATGGGGGGCAGCGAAGGCTTCATCACCGAGACGGTGCTGGGCATCGTTGGCGCGCTGCTTTTCGCCGTCGTTGCCGGCTTGATCTTCAACGCCAGCCTGACCTTCTGGCCCTCGCTGCTGGTAGCGATTGTGGGTGCGGTGGTTGTCGTGCTGATCTGGCGCGCGGCGAACAACGCAATGGGCCGCACCACGCGCATCTGAGGCATTTCCGTAATTGACGCGCCCATTGTCGTACCCGCTGCACCTTCGGGGCGGCGGGTACCAGTGTGTTAAGGGCACGCCGCTCGTGCTGAGTATCTTATGAAAAGAGGTTTCCTCTGATGCCCGCGCCAAACTCATCCACCGCGCCGCCGCGCCTGATTGCGCTCACGCCGCAGACGCTCTGGCAGGCGGCAGGCATCGCCGCGAGTCTCGTTGTGCTGGCCTTCGTCGCCCTCAAAGCCAGCGCCGTCTTATTACTCATCTTCACCGCCATCATCATCGCCGAGGGCATGCGTCCCATTACGCGGCGCTTGCAGCAATGGGGCATGCCGCGCACGCTTTCCATTCTGGCCATCTATGTCGTCGTGCTCGGCGTGCTTGCCCTGCTGGGCTGGGTTTTAACCGCCCCGCTGGTGGATCAGGTGAATCAACTAGTCAACAATTTTCCCAGCTATCTCAGCCAAATTCAGGACTTCTTCACGCAACTCCAGTCCGTG
>JAJPKG010000235.1 GCA_021323815.1 Pseudomonadota bacterium | reverse complement strand
TTGATGCCCAGATGCGGATCGTTGGCCAGCAGGGGCATGCCGGTGGTGGTGTGGCTGCCGGCGACAACCCAATCATTGCTGCCCTGCACGCCGCCAAATCCGCCGAAGCCGCCCAGCGCTCGCAGCCAGGCGAGGGTTTGCGATGCCGCATGAGGCGTGTGGCCCAGCGCGGCACGTTGCATGGGGCTGAGCGCGCTCAACGCGGCTGCCGTCGTGGTGACACCGGCTGGCGGCGGGGCCTCGCTGCCCAACGGCACCTGCGCGCCACCGGTGGCATCCGTCAAGGTAGGGTTGTCGGCGGGGTAAGCGGGGAAGAGCGCGGCAGTGGCTGCCGGGCCGGCCTGGGCGAGCACGCTGAACCGCGCCAGCTTGATGTTCCAGGCGTCATCAAGATCCAGCGCCACGACTTTGCCATACGCGATGGAGTCGGTGTCGTGCCAGGGTTCGGGGGTGAAGCCCAACAGGCGAAATTCGAGGGGCAGGCTTTGCTGGTGGGCATTCAGGAAGGCGTTGACGCCATCGGTATAGGCATCCAGTTCGGCATGCAGGGTGGGAGTGAGGCGATTTACGTCAGCCTGGGCAGTGCGGTTGAGACCGAGCGTGCGCAGGAAGCGATCCGCCGGCAAGACGGATGGCCCCAGGATCTCGGCGAGGCGACCGGCGGCGACACGGCGGTTAAACTCCATCTGCCACAGGCGATCTTGCGCGGTGACGTAGCCCTGCGCGAAGAAAGCGTCGTGGGCATCGCCCGCCATGATGTGTGGCACGCCGTACCGGTCGCGCGTGACGGTGATGGGTCCATGCGGTCCGGCGAGATGGATGGTGCCGCTGGTTTGGGGCAGCGCCGAGCCGATGAGCAGCGCGCCGCCCGCGACGAGATCCGCCGCCAGGACGACGATGATGCCCAGAAACACGCCCAGGCGACCGCGCCATCTGGCGCGCGGTTTGGGTCGGCTGGCGGGAGTGGATGGGGGAACAGCGACATCGGAAGCTTGTGCGTGTGAAGGCGTCATCGCCTGCCTGCCTTTCGCCCAGCAAGGGATGGAGAAGATGAATGCTTGAACATGGTGTATCCCAAGCATATGCTACGATCAGATGCGACGGCAAGGGGCATGATGAAATTGCTCACATGTGCGCGAGGAGCGCCACGAAAGCGGGCACGGCTTCGTTTTTGCTGATAGCGTGGGCTGCGCCGCGATCTTGACGAAACACGCGCGATCAGCAATACTACGATCAGATTCAGCACGCCACCTTGCAAGTTCGCGCGGGCGTTGGTCCCGCCTGATCGTGTGAAAAGAGAGGAATCATCGTTATGTCGCTGCCGGATACCTCTGGCACTCCCGAATCACCGGAACAGACAAAACGCCGGCTGGAACGCATGGGCTTCAAGCCGGAACAAGTGCAGGAAATGCAAAAACTGGCTGCCGCGATGGCACAGCAGCAAGTGCGCCGCACCATTCAGACCGCCAGCAATTTCGTCACCACCGTCGTTGCGCTTGTGTCTTCAGCGGTCGGCTTCGTCGCCGCCTTCGCCTGGAATGATGCCATCTCACACTGGTTGCCGACGGTCCCCTTCTTTTCTACCAACAGCGATGTGATCAAGCGGTTTTATTACGCCATAGCGGCGACGGTGTTCGCCATCATCGTCATCGCAGTGCTGGGCGTGATCAACAGCCGCATCAAGGGGCGAAACCTCATCAACACCCCGCCCCTAGGTTCATAACCACTCGTTGCGCCGCACATCACACACGGTTGAGAGCGATGCCGAAGTATTCTGCCAGCACGGCGCGCGCTTCGGCATCACCTGCCAGCACGCGCTCAGTGCGCTCGCCATGAGCGGTGATGATGAGCCTGTCGTCGCCGTCGGTTCGCGCGCTCCCGCATAGGTGATGCGCGCCAGATAGGCATCGATGTCGATCATGCCATCCCCTCCTCACCTCAACGATGCCACATCGACGCGCAAGTTTCCCTGGACGAAGGATCAGTTCGTCCCTGGACATGCGTTGAGGCCGGCGCTCATCCTACATCCCTACGTAGCGTGCGTAGAGCGAGCGGGCGATGGCGGGATCATCGGTGCCACGAATGAGGGCGCGACCATCGGCGAACAGCGTCAAGTCATAGGGCGCGAGGCGCAGGCGGGCGAACGTGGCGGGCGCGAGCTGCACCTCACCGAGATCCTGCCAGCGGGCGGCGACGGCGGCGAGATCCAGCGCCCTTTTGCGCGTGCCGCCGGGCTGTTCGGGGCGAATTTGGATGGTGTCACGCCCGCACAGGCGCACGGCATCTTGCGATGACGCGCCTTCCAGCCAGTCGAATTGGTGATGCGCGCACGCCGGGCAATCCGCGTCGCGGCCCAACGTGATGGCGTCGAAGGTGCCATCCCACAGGTTGAAGCTGCGCAGCTCGCGGCTGACGGCGTCGCTGCCGGCGAGGATCTTGATTGCCTCGGTGGCGGCGATGCCCGTGACCATGCTCACTGCGCCGTTCAGCACGCCGGCGGTGTCGCAGGTGGCCGCTGTGCCGGGCGGCGCGGGTTCCGGCCAGATGCAGCGCAGGCAGGGCGTGCGCACGTTTTCAGCGATCGCGACGTGGCAGTTGAGCGTCATCCCCTCCGCGCCGACCACCGCGCTATAGATCCACGGCGTGCCGGCAGCCACGCAGGCGTCGTTGATGAGGTAGCGCGTCTCGAAGGCATCGGAGCCATCCAGGATCAGATCAGCCTCTTCGGCGAGTTCCTGCGCTTCTTCCGGCCCCAGGTCCAGCACGCGGGGAATAATGGAGATCTCGCTGTTGACGGCACGCAGCCGGTTCGCCGCCGCCAGCGCTTTGGGCGTGCCGGTCTCGGCATCCGCTTCATCGAAAAGCATCTGACGTTGCAGGTTGCTCCATTCCACAATGTCGCGGTCGATGAGAATCAGCGTGCCCACTCCTGCCCGCGCCAGCATATCCGCCAGGTGCGTGCCCAGCGCGCCGCAGCCGACGATGCCCACGCAGCCCGCCTGCAACCGCGCCTGGCCCTCTGCTCCCAGCGGCGCAAAGACGCGCTGCCGTGCATAGCGCCCTTGTCGCCCTGCCACGAAATCTGCCTGTGCCATCGCGTTCACCCCCTATGCCAGATCATAGCACGCCCCAGCACAAGCGATGCCGCTTCATCGGTGTATAATGAGGACTGTTGATCGTCTGCGCTATCACCAAAGGAGCGTTTTGTGTCCACTGCATCCCAATCGACCTTCGCCGACCTGTTTTTCATGGACCCTGCGCTGATCGCTGATCCCTATCCGATGTATGCCCGCCTGCTGGCGGAAAACCCGCTCTATTTTGACGCCAACCTGGGCATGTGGGTGTTGCTGGGCTATGCTGAGGTCAGCGCCGGCCTGCGCGATCCGCGGTTCAGCGCGCAACGCATCGCGGGCGCTGACGAACTGCCGCCGGAGTGGGCGGCAGCGCAGCCGTTGCTTGAATATCTCGCGCGCCAGATGCTGTTCCGCGATCCACCGGATCACACGCGGCTGCGTGGGCTGGTGAGCAAGGCGTTCACGCCGCGCATGATCGAGACGATGCGCGGCGAGATTCAAGGCATCGTCGATGATTTGCTGAGCGTGGTGCAGGCGCGGGGCGAAATGGATGTCATTCGCGATTTCGCGTATCCGCTGCCGACAACCGTCATCGCGCGCATGCTGGGCGTGCCGGAACGCGATAATGACCGCTTCAAACACTGGTCGGATGACTTTGCGGAATTTTTGGGAACGCCGCAGATGGACGCGATGGAACGTTTCGGCCAGAGCATGCAAGAGTTCACCGATTATCTGCGGGCGCTCATCCCCACGCGGCAGGGCGACGAGCAGGACTTGCTGGCGGCGCTGCTGCATGCCGAGGAGAACGGCGACACGCTGAGCGAGACGGAATTGCTGGCCAACATCATCCTCTTGCTCGCTGCCGGCCACGAGACGACCACCAATCTCATCGGCAACGGCCTCTACGCGCTGCTGACGCATCCCGACCAACTGCAACGGCTGCGCGACGATCCGTCGCTCATTCCCAGCGCCGTCGAGGAGTTTTTGCGCTTCGATCCACCGGTGCAATTCACCTCGCGCATCGCCAAAGAGGCGATGACCATCGGCAATCAGGAGATCGCGCAGGGCTATGAGGTGGTGTTCGCGCTGGCGGCGGCGAACCGCGATCCCGCACAATTCCCTGAGCCTGACACGCTGGACGTGGGGCGGCGCGACAACCGGCATGTCGCCTTTGGCTTCGGCCCGCACTTCTGCCTGGGAGCGCCGCTCGCCCGTCTGGAAGGGCAGATTGCTTTCGCCACCTTGCTGGACCGCCTGCCACATCTGCGCCTGCGCGAAGAAGCGCCGCCGCGCCTGGCGAACGCTGCGTTCCACGGCTTCCAGCGCTTGCCGGTGGCGTTCTAAGCGTTCACCACCACCGGATCGCCGGCTTTGAGGCCACCAAGCACGACGGTGTCGGTGCCGTCAGAGATGCTGATGATGACCGGCACCGCCACCAGATTGCCGTTCTGCCACTGGGCCACATAAGACGCCTGACCCTCTTTCAGCGCGGTATCGTTGGAATTGACGATGGTTTGCTGTGCCTGTTGCAGCGCCGCCTGGGCCTGCGCCGCGCTGAGCTTGCCTTGCTTCACGGCGTTTCGGGCGAAGGCGAGCGCAGCATTGGGGATGAGGATCGCGCCGAACGCCTCATTGGTGGTGATGGCGATGTTGGTGACGGTCATCGCCGGAAACAGCCGCGCCTGGGACGCGCTGGCGGGATCGATGGCGACATTCACCGCATAGCTGACGCTGCCCTGCTGCTGATGCGGAATGGGCGCGATGCCGGCGACGGTGCCATAGAACATCTGCTGGGGATAGGCGCGCAAGGTAAAGGCCACCGGCCAGCCGACCTGCACCTTGCCGATGTTGACTTCATCCACCAATCCTGAGACTTGCAGCGTTTTGAGGTTCACCAGCACAATCAACGTGCTGGGCGAAGCGGACGAGATGCCCACAATCTGGCCGACGGTGCC
>JAJPKG010000249.1 GCA_021323815.1 Pseudomonadota bacterium | reverse complement strand
GTGCTGCGCGCGGCGGGGGTGAGCATCAGCGAATTGCGGGCCACCGGCGGTGGGGCGCGCAGCGTGGTCTGGCGGCAGATTTTGGCGGACGTGTTCGCGCAACCGCTGGTGCCGCTGGCGACGGAAGAAGGACCGGCGCTGGGCGCGGCATTGCTGGCGGGCGTTGCCGCAGGGGTATATGCTTCGGTGCCGGCGGCGTGCGACGCGGTGGTGCGGACGCTGCCGGCGATTGCGCCCCAGGCGGATGTTACCGGTCGCTATGCCAGGCTGTATTCGCTGTATCAGGGGCTGTATCCCGCTCTGCGCCAGACGATGCACGCTCTTTCCTATAGTCATTGACTACCACAACAACAGCCCAGGAAAGACAAGCCCTAAATATCCAGAACTTCGACGTCGGGCGGGCCGCCGCTGAGGGTCTGCCCGACGCGCTGGATCACTTCTGCCGGCAGGTGTTGCTGAGCTTCTTCCCAGGAATCATAGACATCCAAGTGATAGGCGTAGTCGGTCCATTGATGGGTGTAGGCCTGCCACGACGCCTGGGTCTCAGTGTCGTCCCAGTCGAAATCCCAGCGCGGGGGCGTGAGATGCTTTTGCGGCTGATACCACAGGGGCGGGAACGTCTTTCCAGTGGACCGCCCATTTCTCTTTGGGCGTCAGAAAGACCTGATAGGTCAAGAGCCGGTTCGCATCCGCGCCAGGGAGGCGGCATCTTGCCCTGAGATATTCCGCTATCAGGCGACAGCGCGGCGATAGGAGCGCGCGGCCCAGAAAAGCGCCAGCAGGGTCAGTGGCACGATGACGGCGACGCCGCGCAGCACGGCTGGATCGCTCATGTTGCCGTAAAAGAGCGCCCGCATGGCATTGATCACATAGGCGATGGGGTTGAATTTCGCCACGTTCTGAATCCATAGCGGAGCCAGCGTCAGCGGCAGGAAGATGCCGGAAAGCAGCAACAGCGGCCCCGAGATGAACTGCACCATCGGCGACATGGCGTTCTCGGATTTGAAGGTCAGCGCCAGGGCGGTGAAAGAGGCTGCCATGAGCACGCCCATCAGCGCCAGCAGGATGATGGCGAGCACGATCGCGCCAGCCGCGCCGGTGCCGGTGCGTCTGATGGGTGGTGCCTCGGATGTGACGATTCGCCGTCCGAAGGGAACGCCGGTGCGCGTCCAGGTGAAGGGATGGGCGGCGTCGATGACAGTAGATGATCAGCATTTCGACGCGGTGGGCAGAGATGTGCGCCTGCAGAGTCCGGGATTTGACGGGACCACGCAGCGCTATGACATGGAGATTGCCGGGGGAGCCAATCATGTCGTCGTAACAGAGGATTGAGCGTGAGTTGGCCTTTCTCATATATCCTTGACAGCATCTGAACAGGTTCTTTATAACTCCCTCGTACCATTCCAGGTGTCGCCATGAGTGCTAGGCGGAGATGATGACAAGGGTCTTTTATGATGCGCTCCACCTGGCAACATCGCGTTCACACCTATACAGGCACCTCATCGAGATAGAGGTTTTCTGAGAGATGGTACGACCAATCACCCTGACAGCCCGGATGCGCTGGCTGCTGGTTCCCCACCGGCTGGCCCTGCTGGGAATCACGCTGCTTTCCATTTTCTGTAATTTCTGGCAGCTCGGCGAGAACGGGTATGGCAACCAATATTATGCCGCCGCCGTGAAGAGCATGGGGAGCAACTGGCACGCGTTCTTCTTCGTTTCGCTGGACCCCGCCGGTTTCGTCACAGTGGACAAACCACCGTTGGGCTTCTGGTTGCAGGTGCTCAGCACCAAGATCTTTGGGTTTACGCCGTTCGCCATCTTTCTGCCGCAGGCACTGGCTGGCGTGCTGGCGGTGGCGCTGCTCTATTGGCTGGTGCGTCGCCATTTCGGCGTCGTCGCCGGATTGATTGCGGCGCTGGCGCTGGCAGTCAGCCCCATCAGCGTGGTTACGAACCGCAACAACACCATCGACACCACGCTGGTGCTGGTGCTGTTGGCGGCGGCGTGGACCACCTTTCGCGCCATCGAAACGGGCAAGCTGTGCTGGTTGGTCGCCAGTGGCGTGCTGGTGGGTCTGGGCTTCAACATCAAGATGCTGGAAGCGTATCTGGTGGTGCCGGCCTTCGCACTGGCCTATCTGTTGGGGGCGAATAAACCCTGGCTGAAGCGGTTGGGGCATCTGGCGCTCACCGGTCTGGCGATGCTGGCCGTTTCACTGTCGTGGGTGCTGACGGTCGATCTCATTCCGGCGAGTCTGCGTCCCTATGTCGGTTCCACACAGGATAACTCGGAGCTGAGCCTGGCGCTGGGATATAACGGCTTGCAGCGCCTGCTGGGCATGTTTGGCGGTGGAGCGCGTGGCACGCCCGGCGGTGCAGGCGGTCCACCGGCGGGTTTCCCCGGCAACGGCAATGGTGGTCCGCCAGCGGATTTCCGTGGTAGTCCTGGGATTAGCAATGCCGGCGCACCGGAAGGTCTGGTCGGTGGAGGTCCTGGCAGTGGCGGGCTTCAAGGCGCGCCCAGTGGTGGCACAGGCATGTTCAACACGGGCAATCCGGGCTTGTTTCGCCTGTTCACCGAGCCGCTGGGTGGGCAGATCGTCTGGCTGCTGCCTTTCGCCTTGATCGGCATGGTCGCGCTGGCTGTGGAGGGGCGCTTCAATCCGCGCGAGGATCGCCGACAGCAGTCGCTGATTTTGTGGAGCGTGTGGTTGCTGACGATGGCGGTGTTTTTCAGTGTTGCCGGGTTCTTCCACCAATATTACCTCTCGCAGATGACGCCGGCCATCGCGGCGCTGACGGGCATTGGCATGGTGACGATGTGGCAGAGCTATCGCCGGCCCGATTCCGGCTGGCGCGGGTGGCTGCTGCCGCTGGCTCTGGCGGTGACGGCGCTGGAACAGATCGTCATCATCACCAGCAATACTTCCTGGGGAACGGGTTTCATTCCGGTGATCGTGCTGGTGGTGGGGATGGCGGCGGTGGCGCTGACCCTGGCGCGACTGCAACCTGCCCAGCGCTTCGATCCGCGCCTGATCCGCGGTGCGGCACTCGCTGGTTTGCTGGCGCTGATGATTGTGCCGGCCTTCTGGTCGGCGTATCCCGCGCTGAACAACATCGTCTCGGATCTGCCGACGGCGGGCGCGACGACGATGGTGGGCAATGCTGACCCCAGCAGCCGGGTGGACGCCAGGCTCATCGC
>JAJPKG010000102.1 GCA_021323815.1 Pseudomonadota bacterium | reverse complement strand
CTGTCAATCTGCTGGGGTTGGTCGGCGGCGTGATCGGGCTGGATAATCTCCGGCATCTACACCCGGAATATGTGCGCCGCAAGGATGTGACCTATAATTGCTCGCCTTCGACGCACTGGGGCGGCGGACCGGGGAATACCACTGACATTCCCGGCTGCGACATCGGCGGCGGATTGACGCCCGCGCAGATCGGCAGCATCTATGACACGGGTACCATCTACAAAATCACCAAAGGTTCCGGCGTGACGCTGGGTCTTTATGAGTTGTCGAACTGGTCGTATAGCGATGTGCAGTACTACGAGAAGTTCTATCACCTGACGAACGTTCCATTCAGCTTTCAGAACATCGATGGCGGGCCGCAGAGCGATCACAGCGGTTCGATTGAGGTGGAACTGGATGCCGAAATGCAGGTGGCTGTCGCGCCCGGCGTGAGCCGGCTGATCGTCTATGACGCGCCCAACATTGGCACCGGGCCAATTGACGAATATGCTGCCATCGCCCATGATAACGCTGCCTCAGTCATCAGCAGCAGTTGGGGCATTTGCGAGACGGCGACGGTTCCCAGTGATCGCAACGCTGAATTGAATGCGTTCAAGCAAATGGCCGCTCAGGGGCAGAGCTTTTTCGACGCAGCCGGCGACAACGGCGCGTTCGACTGCGAGAATCTGACGGCGCTTTCCACCGGCCCTTACCCATCCTGGTACTTCCAGAACGATGTGGACGATCCGGCGGGCAATCCCTATGTGACGGCGGTGGGGGGCACATCGTTCTTCACGACGTTTGATCCCGGCACCAGCACCACCACCGGCTATCCCGCCGGCAAAGAGTATGTGTGGAATGACTTCAACAACTGCATCAACAGCACATTCAGCGTCAACGGCACCGCATACTATTGCCCGTTCGGCGCGGGCGGTGGTGGTCCCAGCCGGCTGTGGGCCATGCCTTCGTATCAAAATGGGCACGGCGTCATCAGCAGTTATACGCAGAAGGGACGCTATTGCAGTCAGGTGTACTACGCTGCTTGCCGGGAAGTGCCGGATATCTCGCTGGATGCTGATGCATTGACGGGGTATAGCGTCATCTGCAACGATCCTGGGGATATGTCGCCGTGTTCCGCCACGCCCGGCTGGCAGATGGTTGGCGGCACCAGCGCCGCCGCGCCGCTGATGGCGGGCATGGCCGCCCTGGCCGATAGCTACCATCATCGCCGTCTGGGCCTGTTTAACGCGCAGATGTACAGCATCTTCCGCCTGTCGAACGCCTACACGAAGTATTACCACGATATGATCCGCTCGACGACGGAAAGCTATACGCCGCCGGGATCTTCGACGCCGGAGACCGCGACGGTCAGCACGAACGGCTATTTCCCGCAGACCTGGAATTATGACATGGCCACCGGCATCGGCACGCCCGATTTCTCGAATCTGGCGATCGGGATGTAGCCCCACCCCCTGACCCTCCTCCCCAGCAAAGCTGAGGAGGGGGGATCAAAACGCATATCGATCTCACCACGAGCGGCAGAAAAGGACATCATAGAAGGCGGCATCAGAATTTTCGTGGTGCTAGCTTTTTGCTTGGCAAGGGTCGGTGAAAGCCCTTGACATCGCGCCAAACACGCGATACACTATACTGTGCAAGTGGTGCTCACCCTTGCAAAACATGCCCTCGTGGCGGAATGGTATACGCAGCAGTTTGAGGGGCTGTCCCCGTAAGGGGGTGGAGGTTCGAGTCCTCTCGAGGGCACCCGCCTGTGAGTCCCACACTCACAGGCTTTTTTCTTGGGGAATTAGCTCAGCGGCAGAGCGGCGCCTTTACACGGCGAAGGCCACAGGTTCAAATCCTGTATTCCCCACCACGCGCTCACCCTAGCCCTGGCGCGGCTTGGGGTCATCATCCCTGGACCATGATTGCCCCCAATTCTGACTACATTACACGCATGCAAGCGATCCACCACTCAACAGCGGGATGTCTTGACAGAGTGGGGGGGGAGTCACAGACCAAAAATTCAACCTGGGACGGCCCTGATCGAAACTGTGCTCGTTGCCTTTGAGCGTAGGTGTAGAGCGAACCGCGACGAGCGTGGCGCGCCAGACAGGATTCGAACCTGCGACCATCCGCTTAGAAGGCGGGTGCTCTTTCCACTGAGCTACTGGCGCATCTGCGTTTATCATAGCACATGACATGCTCGCTTTGCACGGATGTGGGCTTGCAGTCGCGGCGAAAAACGGTACAATACGATACAGCATCGTAGCGGGCCAGCCAACGGCGGCTGGTTCATGATTGCCGCCATCGTCAGACGAGCGCGCCCCAGCGCAGAGGAGCTTCCTACATGGCTAAGACCCTCGCTCATCCCACCCCTGTTGCCGTTGAAACCAAACCCTGGCTTTCTGCCGCCGACATGCGGCTGCTGGAAGCGATCTGCGATACGCTCATCCCTGCGCTGGAAGTCACGCCGGAAAGCGATCCACATGGGATGTTGCGCCGACCAGCCAGCGCCATGCAGGTGGCGCGCGGCATCGCCGAGACATTGGCCGCAGAAGATGCCGAGACGCGCGCCGAGTTCCGGCAATTGCTGGGCATCTTGCGCAACCCCGCCGGAGGATTGCTGCTGATCGGTCGCCCGCAGGGATTTATGCGCATGACGCCGGAATTACGCGAGCGCGCCCTGCGCAACATGGCAAATTCCAGTGTTGCCAAGCTGCGCCAGGGATTCCAGGCGATCAAGCGGCTGGCGATGTTTGTCTTTTATTCCGCGCCCGCGCCTGATGGGAGTGATAATCCTAACTGGCCGGCACTGGACTTCGCGCCACCACCCGCGCCGCCCTCGGTCCCCAAACCCATCCAGCCGCTTCAGGTGGCAGGCGATGTGACGTTGGAAGCCGACGCGGTGGTGGTTGGTTCCGGCGCGGGCGGTGGCGTGGTGGCGGCGGAATTAGCGGCGGCAGGCAAGGCCGTCATCGTCATCGAGAAGGGCGGCTATTATAACGAAGCCGACTTCACCGGGCGCGAGGCGGAAATGATGCCGAAGGTCTATCTCAAGCGCGGGCTACAAACGACACGCGATCTCAGCATGGCTATCCTGGCGGGCAGTTGTCTGGGCGGCGGCACGGTGGTCAACTGGTCCACCTCGTTTCGCGCGCCGGAAAACGTGTTGCAGGAATGGGAGCGCGACTTTGGATTGAAAGGGTTCGCCGGGGCAGACTTCGCCGCCCATTACAGCGCCGTCGAGGCACGCGTGGGCGTCAATACCGACGACAGCAGCCCGAACGCCAACAACGCTGTTATCGAGCGTGGAGCGGAAAAGCTGGGCTGGCACTGGGGCGTCATTCCGCGCAATGCCAATCACTGCGAGCAGCGCTGCGGCGCGTGCGGCTATGGCTGCCCCTATAGTCGCAAGCAATCGACATTGCTCACCTATTTGCAGGACGCGGCGAACAACGGGGCGCGCTTCCTGGTCAATACCTCAGTGGAGCGCGTGTTGCTGGAAAACGGCGCGGTGACGGGCGTGCTGGCCACTGCAACGGATGCCGCAACGGGCGCGGCGCATCGCGTGACGGTGCGCGCCAAAACGGTCGTCATCGCTGCTGGCGCGCTGCATTCCCCCGCCATCTTGTTGCGCTCCGGCATCAGCAATCCGCATCTGGGGCGCAACCTGCATCTGCATCCTGTTGTGGCCGTGACGGGTTATTATGAGGAGCCAATTCGCGCCTGGACGGGATCGCTGCAAACACGCTATTCCGACCAATTCGGTCGCCCACCGGACGGCTATGGCTTCAAGTTTGAGGTCGCGCCGGGGCATCCGGGGCTGATGGGGTTGTCGCTGCCCTGGGAATCGGGTCGCCAGCACAAGGAAGAAATGCTTCATTTACCCCACGCCGCACCGGTGATCGTGCTGGTGCGCGACAAGAACGGCGGGCGCGTGACGCTGGATAAACACGGCGAGCCGGTCATTGATTATCCGCTGGGCGACCACGAGCGCAAGCAGTTGATGCAAGGGATGCTGGAAGGAGTGAAACTGCATCTGGCGGCAGGCGCGACCCGCGTGGGAACGCTGCACACGCGCCCCACCGTTTTCGACGCGCCGCCAACTCATCCGCTTGACGCGCCAGAGTTGCAAACCTTTTTGCATGAGGTGGAAACGCGCGGATTGGAGCCGAACCGCATCTTGCTTTTCAGCGCGCACCAGATGGGCACCTGTCGCATGGCGGCAGACCCACGCCGGGGCGTCATCGGCGACGATCATCAGGTCTTTGGCGCGCGGGGACTGTATGTGGCAGATGGCTCGGTTTTCCCCACCGCTTCCGGCGTAAACCCCATGCTCACCATCCTGGCGATCGCTCACCGCGCCGCGCAATCCATCAAAGCAGCCATGTGAGCAGTGATGCAAAAAACCGGCAGGATAGGGGCGCGGCATGCCGTGCCCCGTCTTTCTCATTCGTTGCTTTCTCGCTCGACCGGTTTTTCGCCAGTTCTTCGATCATTTTCCCGATGTTGGCACGACATTTGCACTTTATGGAAACCGGATAGGCCGCCGGCCCCACACTTGTTTCAGGCGGAATGTACGGGAGGAAGTGGACCGACCATGGATCAATCACTCTATACCTCAAATGATCTGTTGATACAACGCACCCAGAAGCTGTCCCTGAACCAGATTCAAGCGGTGCGCGTGTTGCAATATCCCGGCCAAGAACTGCAAGCCTATCTGGCGAATGCGCTGGCGGAAAACCCCGCGCTGGAAGGCGAGGAATGGGAGCTATGCCCCATCTGCCACTTTCCGCTGAATGCCGCCGCCGGCGAGCGCTGCGACTGCGCGGCGAACGCGCGGCAAAAAGACGAACGCGCCCCCGACATCGACATGGCCCCCGAAGGGCGCGACGACTGGGATAGCTCGCTGCATTCCGTCAGCAGCGCAGGATCATTTGATGAGAATGATGAAGATCCGCTCTCGCGCGTTAGCGGGCGCGCGGAATATGGTGCGGGGTTATTAGTGGCACTGCGCTCGATGCTCCCCGGTGAAGACGCGCCCATCGCTGAATATCTGGTGGGCAGCCTCAATTCGCAAGGGCTATTGCCGCAAGACATTGTAGAAGACGCCGTCACCGTGCTGGGTGTGCCGCCCCAGCGCGTCGAAAACGTGCTGAAGGCGATGCAAACGCTGGATCCCCCCGGCATCGGGGCGCGCACCATCGCCGAGGCGCTGCTGTTACAGTTGGAGCGCCTGCGCGAGGCCGGTCAGCCGCGCCCGCTGGCCGAGCAGTTGATTCGTGATCATTTCGAGGATCTGGCTGCCAAGCACTTTCGCGAGATCGCCCGCGAGATCGGCATCGCGCCGCGCTTGATTGAGATCGAGTTGAATTTCATCAGCCAGAAGCTGCATCCCTTCCCGGCGCATGGGTTTGATCCCGACCTCAGCGGCGTGGCCACCGGCGCACCTCCCGTCCGCCCGGATGTGGTCATTCGCCGGACCGCCAACGGTTTCGAGGCCGACATTGTGGAGCAGCGCCGGTGGGATCTGCGCATCTCGGATTCGTATCGTGAGGTGCGGCAATTGATGAAAAAAGGCGAAATCAGCGCCACCAAGAACGAACGCGAGCACATTCAGCGCAGCATCGAGGAGGCCAATAACCTGCTTTCCGCGCTGCGCCAGCGCTGGCACACCATGCAGCGCGTGGCCGATGCGCTGATCCAGATGCAGTATGATTATCTGGAAAATGGGCCTTCGGGCTTGAAACCGCTCACGCGCAAAGACGTGGGCGATATGATCGGCCTGCACGAGTCCACCGTCAGCCGCGCCACGGATGGCAAATTTGTGCTGCTGCCCAACGGCAAAACCGTCCCCTTCGATGATTTCTTCAACGAGTCGCTTCAGGTGAAAGAAGCCATCGCCCACCTGATCGAGAACGAAGATCCGCACCACCCCTATAGCGACGAACAGCTCACCGTCATGCTGCGCCAGCAAGGCATGGACGTGGCGCGCCGCACGGTGGCGAAATATCGCGAAGAGATCAACATCTTGCCCTCGCGCCTGCGCCGCAATCGCCTGGCCCCCGTGCCATGCTGATCTTCCCGCCTTCCAGCCCCTTTCCCGCGCGGGCAGAAAGGGGCATTTTATGTGCTTTTGATGTGAAATCGTGCCTTTTGCGGGCTTTTGTGGCACCAATCCCGCGCCTGCAACGTTTCTCATGAGGGGAACGCGAACAAGACGTCTGGCAAACAGAGCGGGAAAATCCCCCGAAACTCCTGGCACGGTGACGCGCTTCTTGTTCAAACCGTTATAGTGGTTGTAGCGATCCCCGCATGGATAAACAGCACGTCGATTGTAGGAGAATCACCCCGCATGGCCGTCATCAACGCCGCCGAAGAAGAAGCTCTCAAGCGCGAGACGACACGACAACGCCCTTCCCGGTTCAGCGCCCCTGAGCCTTCTGCCCCCAGCGATGACGGCATCGCACCTTTCACGCGGTCCGGCGTGCATGCCACCGCCCTCGCCCCCGTGCAGCCGTCCTGGTATGACCAGCTCTTGCACCTGCTGGATGAGAAAAGCGGCGGGCGCGCAGAAGAACTGGTGCGCATCGCGCAATTCCTCCTCGTCGGTGGCACCGCCTCGCTACTGAACCTGGTCTGCGTGGGGCTGCTCGACAGGGTGTTTCACCCCACCGGCGTCATGCCCGTCTTTTTCGTGATCCTAGCGGCGACGGAGATCTCGCTGCTGGCGAATTTCATGCTGAACGACCGCTTCACGTTTCGCTCGCTGGTTGGCGAGCACCGCACCTGGCTGCAACGCTGCATCCGCTTTCACGGTCCGGCCTCGGTCGGCTTCGTGCTGACGCTGGTGATCTCAAATAGCGTGCACCATTTCGTGACCTATGGACATGGCAAGCACCTGCCACTGGTGGTGGGGCAGGCCATTGCCATCGTCATCGTCACCTTCGTCAACTTCTTCATGCATCGCAACTGGACATACCGCGAAGTGAAAACGGCATAGGCAGGTCGGCGGTTGACATCGCGCCGGTAGCCTTGCATCTGCTGGGATGGTGTGGTACACTAGCAATGGGTGCATCACAGGCAGTGGTCGCCACCCCTGCGGAAAACCGTTGGGTTGCCGATGAAGAAGCCTGAGGGCACGATGGGGCATGGCCAAGTGGTAAGGCAGCGGACTTTGGATCCGCGATCCCAGGTTCGAATCCTGGTGCCCCAGCCCTTCCTGTTGGCAGGCGCACAGGCGCATCCCAAAGGAAGCGAAGGAGACTATCGTTTCATCTGCCTATGAGGTACCACCAATCGGTCCGCTGTTCCGGATCTGATGATTCGGAGGACCATAGTACCGCGCGCGATAGCGCATCACAGCAAACTTTCCCCCGTGTTTCAGGTGGTTCTCGCCGCGTGGCGGCACTCCACCTCACCCCTTGTCGGCTCCCCGTGCGCGCATTCCGGCATGCCGCTTGCCCTGAACGTCAGGAGGGCATAGCATGACCGAGATTGGCCCCGTTCCGTTATCCTTTGCCGCTGTGGCGCATGACGCGTTGCCGATGCAGATCGTGATCCTGGTGCTGGCCTTGATCGCCTCGGCGGTCTCGTCGGCCTCAGAGACGGCGCTGACATCCGTCAACCGCATTCGCATCAAGAATCTGGCGGAAGACGGCAACACAAAAGCGCAGATGATCGAGCGGCTGCTGGAAAAGCCGAACGTCTTCTTGACCACGATCCTCGTCGTCAACAACGTCGCGGTCATCTTGGCGTCGTCGATGGCGACGGTCATTGCGCTGGCACTGTCGCCGCGCTGGGGCGAAGTGCTGGCGACGCTGCTCACCTCGCTGGTGGTGTTGATCTTCTGTGAAGTGACGCCGAAAAACGCCGCCGTGCAAAACGCCGAACAGTGGGCACTGTTCCTGGTGCCGCTGATCAGCGGCATCGCGTGGCTGCTGCGGCCCATCATCGCGTTTCTCAACGGCATCACCGCCGCCATCCTGCGCCTGTTCGGCATCCCACTGCACCGCACCGGCCCGTCGGTGACGGAAGAAGAATTGCGGCTGCTGGTGAATGTCGGCGAAGAAGAGGGCGTTGTTGAAGAAGACGAGCGCACGATGATCCATCACATCTTCGAGTTGTCGGAAACAACGGTGCGCGAGGTGATGGTGCCACGCATCGACATGGTGACGCTGGAAGGCAACACGCCCCTGGGCGAAGCGGTGGATGTCATCACCACTGCCGGCTTCTCGCGCATTCCAGTGTTCGAGAAGACCATCGACAATATCATTGGCGTGCTCTATGCCAAAGATGTGCTGGCGGCGATGCGCAACGGCAACACCAAACAGTTGACGCGCGATCTGGTGCGCCCGGCCTATTTCGTTCCTGAGACGAAAAAAGCAGATGATCTGCTGCACGAGTTGCAGCGCGAGCGCATCCACATGGCCATCGTCATCGACGAATATGGCTCGGTGGCAGGGCTGGTGACGATTGAGAATCTGGTGGAAGAGATCATCGGCGACATCCAGGACGAGTATGACCGCGAGGAGCAGGAATTCGAGCAGATCAGCCCGCTGACGTATATCATCAACGGCAAGATGAACCTGGATGATTTCAACGAACTGCTCGGCGTGGAACTGGAAGCCGGCGAGGAATATGACACCGTCGGCGGTTATATGCAGACCAAGCTGGATAAAATTCCCTCAGTGGGAGACGTGGTGCGCGCGCCGGAAGTGACGCTGACGGTGCTGGCCACCCATGGGCGGCGCATCACGAAGATTCAAGCGGTGCTGGCGCGTCCCGGCGATAGCACAGAGTCGCCGGACGGGGCCAGTCCGCGCCACCAGGCGGAACTCGGTGCCGAAGCGGAAGAAGCGGTGGCGCAAAACCAGAATGGTGCCGCTGGGGAAGATCCCTCTCCGCCGGTTGAGACCGTGCCACATGTGGAAGATGGCGCGGCACATGACATTTCCCCCACAGAAACGCCATTGTCACCGCCGGAAGCACCGAAAACTCCACCCGCCCCAGCCCGCGAAGCGGTCCCTGCACGGTCGTATGACCGCGCGCATGGCAGCCGCAGGCGAGCACGCCGGCGCTGATCCGTCGAGTTGACATGCCGCCCGGATTCCCCTACAATAAAGGACGATACCCCGTGAATGATGGATAGTGTATCCTTGATTCGCCGCGAGAAGGGAACGAAATCATCAATGTCACACATGCCCTCGAAAGACCTCGGAGCCGAAGCCGTCATCCCAACCAGCCGCATTGCCATGCTACGCCGTGATTTTGCTTCTGTGGTTTCCAGCGTTATCCATCCGTTGGTATTTCCCTTGCTCACGCTCGTCGTCATCGGCATGACATATACGCACGGCAACATCGGCAAAACCGCGACGTATGCTGTGCTGGCGGTGGTGCTGACGGCGGTGCCGGTGGCACTGGTGGTCTATGTGCAGGTGAAACGTGGCGTGTGGTCTGATCTGGATGTATCGCAGCGCAAGCAACGCTACGCGCTCTATCCCCTGACGCTGTTGTGCCTGGGACTGCTCACCCTGGTCTATGCATGGCTGCACGCGCCGGTGCAGGCCGTTGTCGCGGTCATCACCCTGGCGGCGGCGAATATCATCAACGGCATTATCAACCTGTTCTGGAAGATCAGCGCGCATGCCACAACAGCGGCGATGTGCGCCTCGCTGCTGTGGCAGCTTTCCAGCGGCCACGTCTGGGGTCCGCCGGCAGCCGCCGGAGCCGCGCTGGTGGGCTGGTCGCGCGTGGAATTGAAGCGCCACACCCCCGGTCAGGTGCTTGCCGGCTGGGTTGTGGGCACTGCGACGGCACTGCTAGCGGTGCGCATCGGGGTATAGGCCCCACCCCCAACCCCCTCCCCAGCAAAGCAAGAGAGAGGGGAGGAGTCAGTATGAAGCATTCGTGGGATGTCACGGAAGCAGAAGCGATCAAGATCCAGAAGGAACTGGCTCCCCTGGTGCAGCGCACCGGCACCATCACCCTGGAGGACATCCACACCGTCGCCGGCGTTGATGCGTCCTATAAAGATATCGGGCGGGCGGCGGTGATCGTCTTTTCGTTCCCT
>JAJPKG010000069.1 GCA_021323815.1 Pseudomonadota bacterium | reverse complement strand
GCAGCAGGGGAACCTCGTAGATGCTGCTGGCAGTGGGCAACGGCATCACCGCCCGATCGTCGATGTTAGCGAACAGCGCGATCTTCTCGCACAATTCGCGGCTGACGGGGTAGTCTGCGCGGCAGAGGATGATGTCGGGGTGAATGCCGACGCGACGCAGTTCCATCATGCTGTGCTGGGTGGGCTTGGTCTTCAGTTCGTGCGTCGCGCCGATATACGGCAGCCAGGTGACGTGGATGTAGAGGACGTTGTTGCGCCCGACCTCTTTCTGCATCTGGCGGATCGCTTCCAAAAACGGCTCGCTCTCGATGTCGCCCACCGTGCCGCCGACCTCGCAGATCACCACATCGCTGCCGCTCTGCTGCACTAACTGGTGGATACGCCCCTTGATTTCGCCGGTGATATGCGGGATCACCTGAATGGTGCCGCCCAGATAGTCGCCCTGGCGCTCTTTGGCGATGACACTGGCATAGACCTGGCCGGTGGTCACAGTGGAAGCGCGGCTGGCCGGCTCGTCGGTGAAGCGCTCATAATGGCCCAGATCCAGGTCGGTCTCCGCGCCGTCTTCGGTGACGAAGACCTCACCATGCTGATAAGGCGACATGGTGCCGGGGTCAACATTGATGTAGGGATCGAGCTTCATGATGGAGACGGTGATGCCCCGGCTTTTGAGCAGCCTGCCGATTGACGCCACCGCAATGCCCTTGCCGACGGATGATACAACACCACCGGTCACAAAAATCAACTTCGCCATCTTATCTCTTCCTCTGTCGCAAAAATGATGTTGACCCGCCTGGAATCCGCGCCGCCTGCGCGGGGTTGATTCCGTCTGGGCGAGGCACGCCTCGCCCATTTCTGCCCGATCTCAGCAGTTGCCCAAGCACCCCACATACATGATGCCTGATGAGCCACAGCGACGGGCGGGTTTGTGGGACTGATATCCCATGATGCCATCCCCCAAAAGAAAGGGCCAGGAAGCTGATGGTTCAGCCCTGGCCCCTGGGGGTGAGGATGACGATTTGCGGTGAAGCAGGGATGTTTGCCCGCGTCACCACCAGTTTCGCTTGCGGTTCGGTGGCCGTCACGCCCATTGCATGACAAAAAGCATCAACTGGATCGAGCGGCACGCCGCTTTTCGGCGGGGTGAGCGTGCCATAATGCATGGGAATGATGAACCCCGGCTCGACGGCACTGACCAGATCCGCCGCTTGCTGCGCAGTGATGGTCGTCTGCCCGCCCACCGGCACCATCAGGATGTCGCACCCATTGATCTCTTCCTGTTGCGCCGCGCTCAGCGGATGCCCCAGGTCGCCCAGATGGCAGATCAGCAGGTCATCCATGTGAATGGCATAGAGGGTGTTGCCGCCACGCTCCTCGCCGCGTTTGGCGTCGTGGAAGGCGCGCAATCCGGTGATCAGCACGCCGCTGACCTCATACTCACCGGGACCGCGCACGACATACGGCGTGCCGCCCACAGCGGCGACATTATTATGACCGGGATGGTCATGCGTGACGCAGACGATATCCGCTGAGATGCCTTTGAGGCTGGCACCATATCCTGGGGATGGCGGGTCCAGCACCAGGGTTGCCTCTTTGCCCCGCAGGCGAAAGCTGGAATGCCCCAGCGACGTAATCTCCATCGTGACTCGCTCTCACAATCCGATGGCGGGGGCACATGCATCACCGCCCCCGCCATTCCACATTCAGTGAGTATACCACAGGTTGTGGGGTTTTACAAGCCCTTAACGAGAAGACATTCTATACGCCGCACCGCGAAACGGATCGCGCCGGCATGACCTGTGGCCTATGAAGCTGCGCTCATCCCACCGAGCGCACCTGCGGCCAGAGAGCAGGCCACAGGTTGATCAACAGGCAGATCGCCAGCGCCAGCCCCAGCGGACCCGAAAGGCCGAAAGTGAAGCGCGCGAAGGCCAACCCGCCGCTTGAATGTGCCAGCCAGGGCGCGAGCAAGATGGAGCCGACGCGCAGCAACACGGCAGCGTTGCCCAGCCACAGTTCGGCGGCGACAAGACGGCCCGACATCAGGTGACCGCCCGAAAAACCGGGGATCATCCGCGCCGAGATGCCGCAGAGCAGCAGCGCCAGGAAGCCGATGGCCAGGCTATGACGAACGGCATCCATCGCAACGGGTGGATAGCCGCCAAAGAGCTGCGTCGCGCCGTCGATCACCAGCAGCGCGCCCGCCAGCATCGCCCAACTGAAGGCACTGGCGATCAGCGGCACAAAGGGACCGAACGCGGCGCGCTCTTGCGCCACTTTGCGGCGATAGGTTGCGGAGGCCTGTTCAGGGCTGGGAGCAAGTTTGGCGACACGCTCCGGCAGTTTGCCGCGACGGCGCATCATGCGCAGGCAGATCACGATGAAAGCGAGCAGTCCGCCGCCCATGCCCAGCAAGCCCAGACCACCCAGCACGTCCAGGTTGCCCTGCGCGACGATGCCGACGACATACAGCGCCAGCCCGCCCAGATAGGCCCCCGTGATGCCCAGCAGCGATTCTTTGGGGAAAGCATCCAGCCCAGCATACATTGGCAACGCCTGGGCAGACATCGCCATCGCCGTCGGCACCAGGAATCCCATCAACCCCAGCGTAATCTGCGCGGTGTCGCCCGGTTCCGGCACCAGGCCGCCGACAGCGCGCGCCGCCTGCAACATGTTCCCCAGATTCACCAGCGCGGCCAGACCCAGGCCGGTGAGCGCGCCGGCCATCAGCGGCAAGATGCGCACCAGCGCGGGCCGCTGGCGCAAGGGTGGACCGTTGCGGAACGTGAGCGCGATGAGGCTGAGCGCGCCAAGCAATGCTGCCGCCTCGCCCAGGCCGCTCAGCACCATCCCCACGCGCCAGAGGCCGGCGCGCGAGACGGCGGCAAGTGGCTGGCACAGCACGCGCAACACCAGCGCGCCCGCCTGCCCGCCGAGAATCCACGGCACCAGGCGCGCATGCGCCAGCGGCGCACCACGCAGGCGCGGCAGCATGTGCAAGAGCACGCCCAGCACAAACAGACCGAGCCAGCCGAAGATCTGCACATTGCCATGTGCCTGCACCATCGCGGACCACCACAACCCCAGCGGCGCGTTCATGGCCGAGGTCAGCGTGAGGATGCTCGCCAGCACCAGTCCCGCGCCGGCTCCCATCATCAGCCCTGCGGTCATCAGCGGCGCGACGCGAGCGAATGGTTCCTGGCGCTCTGCCTGATGCCCCGCTGGCGTTACGGGTAAGCGAATCGAAGTCATCTATCGTGTTTCCTTGAGATCAGGAATGATTGTCCCTATCATCATAGGATATTTTCGCCGCCATACCAAAGTGAGCCGGCACAGCGGCGCATGTTTGTGAGCAGATCGTGACCGCCTCTCGCTCAGCGCGTGATGAGGAAGGTCTTGATCTGATAGGGCGCGATGATGCCGGCGAAGCTGCGGCCATCGGCGGCGAGCGTCACCGGCTGCGGCTCGCTTTCCAGCAGATTCGTCTCCTCAACGCGAGCGGCGGCAAAGGGCAACGTCACGGTGAAGGGGCCGCGCCGGTTGGCGCATTCATAGACGCGCAGCACCACCGCGTCACTCGCCTCGGCGCGTTTCACCGTTTCGATGATGACGTTCGGCGCGTCGATGCCCAATTGTCCCCAGCCTGCCGTTTCCACGCCCGACCTAACGTCTCCGTATCCATCATTCTTTTGCGCATCCTTCGCGTTTCCGTCTCTCGTTTGCCTGGTGATCTGCGCATACACCAGCGGAAAGTTCAGCGCGTAAGCCTCGCGGTGGACGTTGCCGGCGAACCAATCCCCTGCATGCGGATACAGGCTATAGGTGAAGTGGTGATGCCCCTCATCAGCGTGGGGATCAGGATACACCGCGCCTTTGAGCAGCGTTAGCCGCATGACGTTTTCCAGCACGTCATAGCCATATTTGCAGTCGTTGAGCAGCGCCACGCCATAATCACCCTCGGAAAGATCGATCCACTTGTGGGCGCACGTCTCGAAGCGGGCGCGATCCCAGCTGGTGTTGCGGTGCGTGGGACGCTGGATGGTGCCAAACTGGATCTCCGCCGTCGCAACGGTGTTGTGAATCGCCACCGGGAAAGCAACTTTGAGCAAGGTTTGCCGTTCATGCCAGTCGATCTCCGTCTGAAAATCGATGCGCCGCGAATCGGGATAGAGAGAGATGCGCTGGGTAATGGTCGTGCGATCCTGATAGCGCCACGCCAGCCGCACGCCACCACGCAGCGGTCCCTGCTCGATCACCTCGCGCTCGATGAGGTCGTCCACTTCCCACATCTTTTGCGCGTAAAAGGCGTCGATATCCCAAGCATCGAAATTCAACGGCTTATCCTCAAACGCCTGAAAGACATTGCCACGCTCGCCCTGGGCCAGCACCTCGCGCCGAAACTCCTTATCATAGATGCGCGCGATCTGCCCCTGCTCGTTCAATTCAACGCGCAGAAATGCGTTTTCAAGGAGGGTGGGGGTGATTGATAGGGCGGATGGATCGTGGGAGGCATGGGAGCGCTCGGCCAGCGGGCCAGGGGCTGAACCCTCGCGGCTCGGCACAGAAACCCCTTCAGGCTGTGCGGTGAGATGATCGCGCTGAATGATGCGATATCCCATCCCTGGCAGCTCACGGATTTGCACCAGAGCACGATCACCGGCGATGGATTGCGCGGGCAGGCCAAGCGCGTCGGCCTGGGCGGCGTCGATCTCGATCAAGTCCGCGCGCGGCCAGGGCAGCGTGTTTGCGATGATAAGCGCGCCATCTGAGGCGTCGCCAGCCAGGGCGGCTAAGGCGGAACCGATAATCTCACCGGTGGTGGCGCGGACGCGGGCATAGTTTTCTTCGGCGTCAATGTAGACCTCGCCGATGGAAGAGCCGGGCAAGATGTCGTGAAATTGGTGGGTGAGCACCGTGCGCCAGGCATCATCCAGCGCGGCTTTGGGATACGGTTTGCCGGCGAGATGGTGCGCCAGCACAGAGAGCACTTCCGCGTTGTGCAGGTCGCGCTCGGCATGGCGGTTGTTGCGCTTGGTGCGCGCCTGGCTGGTATAGGTGCCGCGATGATACTCGAAATAGAGTTCACCCACCCACACCGGCAGGCGCGGATCGTCCCCCACCCGCTCTGCCAGGCGATCCATGAAAGCGCGGACGGTGCCGGGCGCGGCGGTGGGCAGTTCGCGGCTGATGGGCTGCGCCTGCATGCCGGCGGCTTCCACCATCTCGCGGGTGGGACCGCCGCCGCCGTCGCCCCAACCATAGGCCACCAACAACTCGCGGTTCAGCGCCTGCTGGCGATAGGTGCGCCACGCCCGCGCCATCACGCCCGGCCATGCCTCAGCGTTATAGGTATCATACGCGTCCCTCTCGCTGTTGCGCGCAGTGATGAAATGGGTCAGCACGCGCGTGCCGTCCAGTCCTTCCCACCAAAAGGTGTCGTTGGGGAAGCGGTTGGTGTCGTTCCAACTGAGCTTGGTGGTGATGAAATAGTCGGCTCCCGCGCCCTTGATCAACTGTGGCAGCGCGGCGCTGTAACCAAAAACATCCGGCAGCCACAACACGCGCGAATCAATGCCGAATTCGTCTTGCAAGAAGCGCTTGCCGAAGATGAACTGGCGCACCAGGCTCTCGCCGCCGGTGATATTGGTGTCAGCTTCCAGCCACATCGCGCCTTCAGCTTCCCACCGCCCTTCCGCCACGCGCTGCCGAATGCGTTGATAGAGTTCGGGATGATCTTCCTTGACGAATTGATAGAGCTGCGGCGTGCTGGCGGTGAAGGTGAAAAAGGGATAGCGATCCATATGATAAAGGGCGGTGGCGAAGGTATCCGCCGCTTTCAGGCGCGTGTGCCGCAGCCGCCACAGCCAGGCCACGTCGATGTGTGCGTGGCCCGTGACGGTCACATGCGGCTGCCAGGGATCAGTCGGATCGCCGTGCAGCGCGTCCAACCGCTCGTTCAACGCTTCCAGCGCGGCATCGCACGATTCATAGAAGGCGGCATCGCTGCGGAAATCGAGTGCCAGGGTGGCGGCATCCAGCGCATCCAGCAGGGCGCTGCGGATGGTGGCATGTTGGGCGAGATGATCAATGGCGTCGAACCAGACGCGCATGGTCTGGTGCAGGCGGTCCGCCCCTGGATGCACGCGGCGCAGTTCCAGCGCGTGCAGGGTGTGGTGCTCCTCGTCGATGCCGTTCCACACGCGCAGATCCACCGCGAAACCGGCTTTCTTGGCGATGTCGTCCGGCAAAATAACCTCGCGGTGATAGCGGTCGATAGCATGCAGTGGCACGCCGTCAAGGCTCAGCAGCGCCTCGGCGGTGGCCAGTTGCCCACCCCCCACCGGCGCGGAAAGATCCAGATGCAACGCCAGCATCTCCCCGCGCCATTCCTGGGGGATGCTGACATCGACGTGCATCTGATAGATGGCGTCACGCGCGCCCCAGCGGTCGCCGCTGTTCGCCAGCCGCTCGTCTTCCCCGCCGCCGTCCACCCGCCGGATGTGCAACGGCCCAATCGGCTGCATGGCCCATTCCCCTTTGTCTGCGCAATAATTGCGGTTTGGGGATAGTGTAGCACGATGGCGAGGGAAAGCTTATGCAGAGCAACAAATCATGGTCGCTGAAACAGCAACCACATATCTGTTAAAAGGAATTGCTGGAAATCCTTTATGTGCTCCCGCAATTTCTCATTGCTTTGCATTTCCGGCCTTGGATCTACGTAATACACCCCATCGAGACGGGTAAGAGCGACAGAGTATCCCAGAAAGTGACCCGTTTTGAATGTTGAAGTGATAGCGAAATCAGTTGCTCCTAATGCCGGTTTACTCTTTGCAGATACACTTGCACGTTGGACATCATGGAGGAATATTGCCACTACAGGAACATCACGACCTACTAAATTAGTGAGTAGATACTTGTCCAAGAAAATCTTGTCTATGCGATCTTTGCTCGTTGTTTTCACAGATCCAACAATCTCCGAAGGATGAATTGTCTGTGTTTCACTGGTAATGAGCGCTTTATCGCGTGAAAAAACAATATCAAGCTCGTATGACATCGTATAACCTGAATAACCAGGAACAGGCAGTTTCACCGTGCGGCCTTCGCACGCAACGCCAACCTCTCGCATGATATGTTTGATCAGCGTTTCAAAAGACTGTCCTATTCTTTTACGTGCCTGATTGGCATTCACTAGAGAATCACCAATGCATCCAACTGTTTGTTGAAGGGTATAAACTACTTTATTAACCGCACCGGCAATTATATATGACTGGATTATTTGTTTGCTTGCTGACTGCCCTTGAAATTTGCGAAGATCATGAAGAAAGCCCATAAATCCTTCATATGCTTGAACAAAGGTTAGAGGAGATTCAATAAAGAGATTTGTGTTCAGAGGTCGAGTGATTTTATAGTCATTGTCTGCCGGGTACTGATAAAAAATATAGTTGGGTGTTCTTGGCGATACAATTCGTGTTAAACCAGTTTCAGTGATATATGTAAGAAAGGCCTCACATACTTGGGCGAATGCATTGAGCGAGGCGAAACTTTGTTCGGTAAGGATCGTATGCTGAAGCTCCACGAGCGAGATAGCGGTCATCGAATCGATTTCCTTCGCTCGGCGTTTTGCCGATCATATTGAATCCATCTCTCAATTGGCCAGTCTTCGACGCATTCAAGGCGCTCAGCAGCCCATTGACAATATTCACTCGAACTGTCGCAGCCTAACCACTTTCGCTGAAGCTGCTCAGCAACAACAGCAGTCGTGCCGGAGCCTAAGAATGGATCAATAACGAGATCGCCAATATTGCTGGCAGCAAGAATTAGCTTCCTAAGCAATTCCTCAGGCTTTTGTGTGGGATGGGGTGTTTTTTCATGCATGCCATTACACGTTGTTGGAATTTCTATGACATCCTTGGGCTTTGCCCCGTGCACATGAGGTGTCCATAGCTCGCTTTTCTCTGTCCCGTTCCCATATTGGCTGGTTGCTGCTTGGGGATGCGAGGGATATTTCAGTGTATGAGCATTGTAAGGGATACGAACGTCATCAATATTAAAGATAAAATTTTTACTTTTGCGGAAGTGCAAAATACTTTCATGCGATCTTCCCCAATCTTGCCCTAGATTCGCTTTATTTTTATAATGCCATATCAACCAGCGGCAACCGCAAAAAAAGCGAGATGCTGGTAATTTTATATCCGCGAGAATCTCGGAAAAGCCGCAGATATAAAGCGATCCTGTAGGCTTAAGCACACGTGCTGCCTCTTCGATCCATTTCAAGGACCATTCAACATACGCCTGTTGAGATTCAAAGGTATCCCATTCTGCTTTTTTGATATTATAAGGGGGATCAGCAAAAATGAGATCGACGGACGCAGTTCTGAGCGATTTCAACCAAATGATAGCATCGCCCAGCCAAATTTCACCATGAGGATGAGTATAGTAGCGTCGTGGCTTTTGGAAATCATTCCACCCTGCGCCTGGTTGCTCATATGCTCCCTTCTTCACTGGAGGAAAAAGATCCGCTATGAGTGGAAGCTGCTCAGCTGCTTTGAGCGTTTTCTTGGGGGGACGCAGTGCGGCAGTGTGTGTTGAAGGCTTTATTGGTTGTTGTAACTTGTTTTGGCGTTTAGCTGTCATCTTCCAACCTGCTATCTGTCTTCGCTTTACATACTTTGTTTGAACGACCCTTCTATATTATTCTATGATACATTTAGAGGCGCTCAGTGTCAACCGATACCATATTTGGAGCAATAAAAATCGGGAGGAAGGTTCTTACAGCCTCCTCCCGATGGCGATGCATAGGCTAGCCCTCCTCACCCAGCGAGGCGCGCAAGGCTTCGGCCTGGCGTTGCGCCTCTGCCGCTTCATCGGTGCGGCCAGCCGTGCGCAGCGCCTCGGCCAGCGTCTCATAGGCCACGTCCATTTCCGGCGCCAGGGCGATGGCCATTTCGGCCATTTCGATGGCGTCGTCAACGTCGCCCACTTTCAGATACGTATCCGCCAGGTCGTTATAGGTGTCGGCGTTGAGCGGATCGTTTTCCAGCGACGCGACATAGGCTTGAATGGCCTCATCGTGGCGGTTCAGGGCATCCAGTGCAGTGGCTTTCTGATAGAGCGCCATCGCTTCGTCGGGGAACTCGCCCAGCAATTCCTCGCTGACGCGCAGCGCTTCATCATATTGCCCGGCAGCATTGAGGGCTTCCGCCAGACCTACGTAGGCATCGGTCTTCAGTTCGTTCGCGCCCATGCCGCTGAACTTGCCGGCGGCGAGATCCCGATAGATCTGGATCGCCTCGTCATATTGCCCCATCTCCAGCAGCGTCTCAGCCAGATTGAAGCGGGCCGACGGTGCCTGGGGATCGAGTTCGACGGCTTTGCGATACGCCGCCGCCGCTTCATCCAGCAGCCCTTGCTCCATGCGCCAACTGCCCAGGTGCTCCCAGGCGTCCACATCATCGGGATCGATCTGCGTGACGCGCTCCCACGCCGCCACCACCTGATCCACATCGCCGATGGATTCCTGCACCAGCGCCATCGTCTCATAAACAGCGGGATCGTCGGGGAAGAGTTGCATCATCTGCTCGGTTTTGGCCTGAGCATCATTGTAACGCCGCGCTTCCAGATATGCCCCAATCACTTCAGCATAGCGTTCGGGATCGCTGGGGTCGGCATCCAGGTGTTGTTCCAGTTCGGTGATGCGCGTCGCCTGGTTCGCGATGCGCTCGCGCACATCGCGCAGGTTATCTTGCGCCAGCGTATTCTGTGGGTTGAGGATCTCCGCCTGGCGATAGGCCTGGATGGCATCTTCATAGAAGCCGATGTCGCGGCACACGTCGCCCAGCGCCACAAACAGCTCATCATTGCCGGAATCGAGTTCGATGGCGCGCTGAAACACTTCCAGCGATTCTTCGTCCAGCCCCAACTCGCTATACAGATGGCCCAGGTTGATATACGCCTCGATCAGGGTGGGATCAAGCTGGATGGCGCGCAGATAGGTCGCCACTGCGCCTTCCAGGTCGCCCAGGTTTTGCTGGGCCAGTGCCAGGTTATAGCGCGCCCGCGCGTTGCTGGGATCGGCGTCAATGGCCTTTTCAAACGCTTCAGCCGCAGCCTCGTAATCGCCATCGTCCGCCGCCTTGATGCCCTGATCAAGCATTGCCTGCACGTCAGGCGCGGTGTTATTGGGATCTGACATCTCGGTCATCCTCTCCGTGTCTGGTATGTAGCCCTCTCTGAGGGCTACCACGCCCAATCTTGCAGGGCACTCTACATAGGGATGCTTTCCGCTGATCCATCAAGAATGTGATGGGGGAATGTCCCGCGCCTATTGTGCAACGATAGGAGGACTATGGTCAATTATGTGGGATGGATGGGGGTGAATGTTGCCCCCACCGCCCGCCCGGCAATGAAGCACGGCACCCACCGCCCGCCGGGGGCTGAACCCCCCGGCTCGGAAAAGAAACCCCTCCGGGCTGTCGGCCACGAATCATCCGAGCCATTTTGGGGAATTTTCGTGGCCCTCGTGTTTCCGTCCTATTTACCCCTCAACGGTGGCCAGCGCATTATCTAGCATGCCGGCGGCCTCGTCAATATCCGCTTTGGTCACGATCAGCGGCGGGATGAGGCGGATGGTCTTGGTGCCGGCGTTGGTAATGAGCACCTTGTGATCGAAGGCGATCTTGGCGATCTGCGGGGCTGTCTCGCTGGCAAGATCGAACGCTTGCATCAGGCCCAGGCCGCGCACATCGGTGATGAAGGGATATTTTGCCTGCAACTCTTTGAGCTTGCCTTGCAGGTACGCGCCCGTCTCGATCACCTGAGCCAGCAGCCCTTGCCCCATGATGGTGCGGATGGTGGCGACGGCGGCGGCGCAGGCGATGGGATTGCCACCGAACGTGGTGCCGTGATCGCCCGGCTCAAAGATATCCACGCGCGGCGCGGCCAGCATGGCACCGATGGGCACGCCACCCGCCAGTCCTTTCGCCATCGTGATGATATCCGGTTTCGCGCCAAAATTTTCCCAGCTGAAGAATTTGCCGGTGCGCCCGACGCCGGCCTGCACCTCGTCGGCGATCAGCACCAGGTCGTTCGCGTCGCAAAAAGCGCGCAGCCCTTGCCAATAGTCCGGCGTGACGGGATGGATGCCACCCTCGCCCTGCACCGCTTCGATCAAGATGCCGGCGGTCTTGTCGGTGACGGCGGCTTTCAGGGCATCCAGGTCATTGAAGGGCACCTGCTTGAAGCCGTCCGCCAGCGGCAGCCAGGTGTCTTGATATTTCTTCTGGCCGGTGGCGCTGGTGGTCGCCAGCGTGCGCCCATGAAAGCTGCGATCCATGCTGATGATCTCATACGCGCCGTTGCGATGCAGCCGCCCATATTTGCGGGCCAGCTTGATCGCGCCCTCGTTGGCTTCCGCGCCAGAGTTGGAGAAGAACGAGCGCATGCCGCTGAGGTTATAGAGTTCTTCGGCCAGCTCCACCTGGCGCTCGTTAATGTAGAGGTTCGAGATATGGATCAGCTTGCCCGCCTGCTCGCGGATGGCTTCGACGACGGCGGGATGGCAGTGGCCCAGCACGTTCACCGCGATGCCCGCAACGAGGTCCAGATAGACATCGCCGCTCGCGGAATACAGCCGCACGCCTTCCCCACGCTCGAACGTCACCGGCAAGCGTGCAAACGTGTGTTGATAATAGCGCTCTTCGAGCGCCTGCCAATCGCGCTGGGCGGGCTGTGTCGCTGTCATGGTTCAGGGATCTCCTTGTAATCAAAAAGACGGCAGCAGGCACCATTGCCTGCCGCTGAGTAGGGTACAGCCCATTATATAACGCTGTGTCACTCACAGCCATCCCGTAGATCTGCAATGATATCATCTGCACTGGCCGCATCCCAATCCAATGGTTGGGAAGTTGTCGGCGCATCATCTTCAATGGTGACAGAGACGGTTGCTCGTTTTCCAGGTGGCAGATCCGGCGAGATAATTCCAATTTTGCCGCCCGGTAGGATAGTCGTTTGGATATGAATGGCAGCACTCATTGCAAGCCCTCCCAGCAGATAGCGTTACTCTATGTATTGTATCATTTTCCTGCGCTGGAAGCTTTCCACACCATAGCTCTATCTATCATCTTATGAATCCACGCTGAACATGCGAAGTTTTGTTGTGTTTTGCCGTAACTATAAGTATAATGGGTCTGCGCTTCAGGCAACCATGCTGGCAAGCGCGTCCAGATCCTTCACGCGGCCACCGCGTCTTTTCAGCAGATACATCACTTCAGAGGAGACACCAACGCATGCGCGCACTTCGACCGGCTTTCGTGCTCGGCACCGCTTTGCTGGCATCGCTTTTCACCGCCTGCGGTTCCAGCAGCAACGGCGTCGCTGCCGGCTGCAAACCCGCCGACGGCATCAACGTTTCCAGCTTGAACCTGGTGCAAGACGGCAAACTGACCGACGCCACCGACGCGACCTATCCACCACAGGAATTCGTTGATCCCAAGACGCACCAATACACCGGCATGGAAGTGGACCTGGCAAATGAGTTTGCCAAGCGGCTGTGCTTGACGCCGAGCGTGCAGAACGTGCAATTCAACACCATTCTCACCGGCATCACGTTCTCCTCGCCGGGCAACCAATATTATGACATGTCGATCTCGGCCTGGACCATCAACACGGACCGCTTGAAACAGGTCGATATGATCCCCTACTTCACAGCGGGCGAATCGCTCTTGCTGCCGCCGGGCAACCCGAAGAACCTCAAGTCGAAGAATGACCTGTGCGGGCTGGCAGTGGCGGTGGAATCCGGCACCGTGGAAGAAGCCGAGATCAAAGGCGCGCCGGGCGAGAGCAGCCCCGCGCTCAACGAGAAAGGCGGCGCGTGCCACAGCAACCCGGTGAAACTGCAATCCTTCAATACGGAGGATCAGGTGATCCAGGCGCTGCTGAGCAACAGCGTGGACGCGACATATCAAGACTCGCCGGTGAGCGGCTATTACAACAAGCTCAACGGCGGCAAGTTCGTCGAGATCACCACCGTTTCGCCTTCGCCGGAAGGCATTGTGGTGCGCAAAGACAACAAGCCGTTTGAGGATGCCATCAAGCAGATCTTGCAAGACATGGAAAATGACGGCACCTATGACAAGATCCTCAGCAACTGGGGTCTGACCAGCGGGTCGTGCAAGCTCAACTCACAATGCGCGCAATCCGCGCCATAACCATGTGAGGCGCATCACAGCACATTCGATGACAAGGGCGTGTTATCTTGCCATAACATGCCCTTGTGGTCTATGATGAGCCAAATCCACCCACCCAGGGAGCCTTGCTCGATGTTCATTGTCGATTTCTTCCGCACCATCGTTACGCTCGGCGGAAACTTTGATTGGCCAACGGTCAAACAATACCTGTTCGATTCCACCATCGTGCAGGGTGCCGAGATCACCATCTTGCTGGCGGTGCTCGCCCAGGCGCTCGGCGTCATCATCGGTCTGCTGCTCTATCTGATACGCCGCTCTCCCATCGGCATCTTGCGCGCCATCGGGGAGTTTTATGTCTGGTTTTTTCGCGGGACCCCGCTGCTGGTACAGTTGCTCTTCCTCTATGGATTTGTTGAAGAGTTTCATTTCGCCCGCCCCATTCGCTCGATAGACTTCTTCCCTTCACTCGGCTATCAATATGTCTACCTGGAATTCTTCCTTCCCGCGCTGGTGGCCTTCGCCCTGAACGAAGGTGCCTATATGGCTGAGATCGTGCGCGCCGGCATCGATTCGATTGATCCGGGCCAGATGGAAGCAGCGAAGTCACTAGGCATGACCTATGGCATGGCGATGCGGCGTGTCATTCTGCCCCAAGCAGCGCGCGTCATCTTGCCCCCGCTGGGCAATGAATTCAACAGCATGCTCAAAACCACATCGCTCGCCAGCACCATCGGCGTTCTTGAACTGTATGAGGCCGCTTTTGATATCAGTCATACCCTCTTTCGCCCGCTAGAACTGGCAGTGGTCGCATCACTCTGGTATCTGGCGATGACGACGCTGTGGGGCTTCGTGCAATCCTGGCTGGAACGGCGCTTCAACGCCTCGAATCTCGAAGGACCACGCAGTGCATCGTTCATCGACCGTTTGCTTGGGCGTGCCCGCGTGGAAATTCCCGCTGGCGAAGCCGCACAAGAGGCAATTTTGACCGGCGGACGGCGCTAGGCCCCAACCCCTGACCCCCGCCCCAGCTTTGCTGGAGAGAGGGAAACGTGTAGGGGCGCGATGAATCGCGTCCATCCAGCCAAGACTTGGAGTAAATGAGATGACGACAGAACCCCGCGTGAGCGCGGCGACGGGCACCAATGGCGCGGTGCCGATGGTGCAGGCGACCAACGTGCATAAGTGGTTCAACCAGACGGAAGTGCTGCGCGGCATCGATCTGACGGTGGCGCGCGGCGAAGTGGTGGTGATCATCGGCCCCAGCGGCAGCGGCAAGACGACGTTTTTGCGCTGCCTGAACCATCTGGAAAAGATCCAGCAAGGGCAGATCCTCATCGACGGCGAGAACATCGGCTATCGCGAGGGGGCGAACGGCAAGCTGATCGAAGACAGCGAGAAGAATATCGCCCATGTGCGTGCGCAGATCGGCATGGTCTTTCAGCGGTTCAACCTGTTTCCGCACATGACGGCGCTGCAAAACATCACCGAAGCGCCCATACACGTGCTGGGCCTTTCCAAAGAAGAAGCCGAAAGCCGCGCCCGCGCGCTGCTGCAAAAGGTGGGTC
>JAJPKG010000077.1 GCA_021323815.1 Pseudomonadota bacterium | reverse complement strand
CGCACCGATGCCACCGCCCCGCCGAGCGACTCCACCAGGTCCAGGCAGTCCTTCTGGCTGTAGCAGACTCCTTCGATCAACGCCCGGATCAGGTCCGCCCGCCGGTGCCGCGCCGTCAGCCCGATCCATCCGCCCCGCGCCAGGCCATCCAGCACCGGCGTCCGCTCACCCTGCAAATAGGGCAAAAACAGCAATCCCTCGCTGCCCGGCGGCACGCTCGCCGCTTCCTCTGCCAGCACCTCATAGGGATCGCGCCCCATTGTGTGTGCTGCGGATTCCAATGCACCAAGCTGATCCCGCACCCAGCGCAGGCTCAGCCCCGCCGCCTGCGTCACCCCCATCAGATACCAGGCATCGGGAACCGCATGGTTGAACGTGTGGGCGCGTGGCACCGGCCCGCTGCGATCCACCGCCGGCTCAGAGGAATAGGCCAGCACCACGCCGCTGGTGCCAATGGAAACCAGCGCCTGCCCCGGCTGCACAATGCCCGCGCCCACCGCCGCGCAGGCGTTATCCGCGCCGCCGCCCGCCACCGGCGTCCCCGCCGCCAGCCCCGTCAGCGCCGCCGCTTGGGGTGTGATGCGCCCCGCCACCTGCGCCGCGCCCACCACCGGTGGCAGCAGATCCGGCGCGAAATCCAGCGCCGCCAACACCTCAGCCGACCATTCGCCCCGCGCCACATCCAGCAGGCACGTCCCAGCGGCATCCGAAATCTCGATGCCCTGCGCGCCGGTCAACATGAAGCGCAGCCAATCTTTCGGCAGCAGCACGCGTCGCGCCCGCGCCCACACCTCCGGCTCGTGGTTGCGCACCCATAGGATCTTCGGCGCGGTGAACCCCGGCAGCGCCGGATTGCTCACGAGATCAATCAGCCGCTCAGCGCCCACCCGCGCCGTGATCTCATCGCATTCCGCCTGGCAGCGCTGGTCTGCCCAGATGATGCACGGGCGCAGAACCTGCATGTCGGCCCCCAACAACACCGCGCCGTGCATCTGCCCCGAAATGCCCACACCCGCCACCTGCGCCCCCGGCGCGGCGTCCAAGCATGCGCGCAGCGCCGCCACCGTCGCCGCCCACCATTCCGCCGGATCTTGCTCCGCCCACCCCGGCTGTGGATGGCGCAACGGATATTCCCGTGTGGCCGATGCCACCACCTGCCCCGCTGGCGTCACCAGCAACGCCTTCACCCCGCTGGTCCCCAGGTCAATCCCCATCAACGTCTGCATGCTATCCGGCTCCCCCTCTCATGCAATGGCGACAACCATGCCGTTCACCGCACCCCCAGCAACAGTTCCACCACAAGCTGATCCAACTGCTCATACGGCTGGCCGCGCCCGCCCAATGCCTGCCGATCAAATGCCGCAGCCTGCAACGCCTGCGCCCGCTCGCGGGAATATCCCCCCAGCAGTGCGCTCGCCTCAGCATCCTGCGCGCGAATCTGGCTCAGCAGCCCTTGAATCTCGCTGTCTTGGGCAAATCGCTGCGCCTTCTCCTTCAGGATCAGGTACGTCCGCATGCAGCCACGCGCAAACGCCTTCACATCATCGGGATCCGCCGTGCGATAGGCATGCGCGTCGAAATGGCGCGATCCCGCATACCCCACGCCTTCCAAGAATTGCACCAGGAAGAACGCCCGCTTGAGATCCTGCGCCCCGAAGCGGAAATCCTGGTCATAGCGCCCGATCACCTGATCATTCAGATCGATGTGGAACAGCTTGCCCGCTTCCCACGCCTGCGCGACGGCGTGCAGGAAGTTGAGGCCCGCCATCGTCTCATGTGCCACCTCTGGGTTCACCCCCACCATCTCTGGGTGGTCCAACGTCTGAATGAAGGCCAGCGCGCTGCCCACCGTCGCCAGATAGATATCCCCGCGCGGCTCGTTGGGCTTCGGTTCCAGCGCAAATTTCAGATCATATCCCTGGTCGCGCACATAGTCCGTCAGGAAGTTGATCGCCTCGCGATAGCGTTTGAGCGCCTCGACCGGATCTTTCGCCGCGTCGGTCTCCACGCCCTCGCGCCCACCCCAAAAGACATAGACCTTCGCCCCCAGTTCCACGCCCAGGTCAATCGCCCGCATCGTCTTCTGCAAGGCATAGGCCCGCACCCGCGCGTCGTTGGCCGTGAACGCGCCATCGCGAAACGCCGGATCGGTGAACAGATTCGTCGTCGCCATCGGCACGACCAAGCCCGTCTCATCCAGCGCCTGTTTGAAGTCGCGCACAATGCGGTCGCGTTCCGCCGGCGTCGCGTCAATCGGCACCAGATCGTTGTCGTGGAAGTTCACCCCCCACGCGCCTACCTCCGCCAGCAGATGCACGATCTGCACCGGCGACAGCGCGCCGCGTACCGGCTCGCCAAACGGATCGCGTCCGATATTGCCCACCGTCCACAAACCAAACGTAAACTTGTCACTCTTCTGCGGCACGTATGAATCCGGCATGTGATTCTCCCCCAAAATGTCGTCATGATGGCTGGCAGCATCGCTCGCACTCGCCCCAGCCTGCGTTGCTGTAGTATACAATAACAGGATATTTGCATGTCGCGCACGCACGCATGCCACCCTTGCGGCCAACCAGCACCAAACGCTATAATAGCCGAAGACCCTTTGTCATCACACAGCTTGCTCGCATTTCGCCGCCCTATCGCTATCCCAGAGAGCAACCATCCCATAAGAAAGGATCAAGTGCCGGGTCGGCCATCACAGGAAGCCGATCCGCGCGCCGGTAACGCCATGACCAGACGCAACTTCTTGATCGCCGAACGAATCATTTTTGGCCTGCTGACCCTCATCGCCGTTGGCACGCAGCTGGCCGTCCACATCAGCCACAAATTCGATGTCGTCAACTTCTTCAGTTATTTCACCAACCTGTCCAACATCTTTGCCGCCATCGTCTTCCTGGTTGGAGCGGTCTTTTTGATCCAGCGCCGCGAACCAACGCCCACGCAAGAAGTCATTCGCGGCGCGTCGGTGGTGGCAATGGTTATCGTCGGCATCGTCTATAACCTGCTGCTGCGCAACGAAGACCTCGGCACGCTGTTGCCCTGGGTGAATTTCGTCGTTCACTTCCTCATGCCGGTGGTCGTGCTCTTTGATTGGCTCTTCCAGCCGCCAAAAACCCAGATGGGTGCGCGCCAGCTCGCATCCTGGCTCATCTATCCCCTACTTTTCCTGGTCTATACTCTCGTCCGCGGGCCGATCGCCAAATTCTATCCCTATCCCTTTCTGAACCCGGCGAACGGCGGCTATGGCGTGGTGGCGATCTATTGCGCCGGCATCTTCATCACCTTCCTGATCGTGGGCGGCGTCCTTTCCACGGCGGCCAACCGCCTGCCGCACAACGTTT
>JAJPKG010000224.1 GCA_021323815.1 Pseudomonadota bacterium | reverse complement strand
TTTGACACTCTGCCTGGGCTAAAGCCCCAGCAGATTCTTGGTTCAGCCAGCGGACTTGCGGATGGAACTCACGCCCCAGCCGTAGCGGTCCCTCTGTCCCCAAGCGTTTCATTGGTTCAAGACCAACCTGTTTCCCTGTGCCCCAGGGTACAGCAAGGAGATATACGATGAAGTCCGATCACCCGCTAGGGAGACACTGCTTCGGCTTGCGCCTCTTTTCGCCAGACTTCCTCATCAGGATACCACAGCATCAGCGAGAAATCAACCCCTGGCTAAAGCCAACGCAAGCCCTTTCATCCGCTCGCGCTCAAGCGACGGCGGCTTTACGGGCTTTCTGTAAATCGGTTTTCCGTTGGGCGAAATCCGCGAATGAGCGCAGATATTCGATAATTTCGCCATAGACAAGGATGCTGGTAGCGGCCTCATCGTTGAGAATCCACGGTTCGACAAGAGCAACAACCTTTGGTCGCCCCCGTAGATATGCCGAGAGGATGCTTGTATCCAGCAAGTACCGCTTCATGCATTGTCCTCATCCGCGAAGGGCGTAGGCGGGACTGCATGTCTCCATTGATCAAGCGTTTCTTCCATATCGTCAGGCAGATCCGCCCAAATGCCGGCATAGCTGCGGCGCGGCAGTGGTGAAGGGGCAAGCAAGGCCGTGAACTGTTCGAGTTGTTCAGCTGCCGCTTCTTGGAGGGTGGGCGGCAACGCTTCAAGCGCTTCAATGGCACGCTGCAAGCGATCAATCATATGTTTTATCTCCCTATCATCGTCATACTATTCTATCATATCTTTGGTAGCTTTTGCGGAACGTAGCCTCAGCGAGCATCGCGCCGCTTGCAGTGGCACGCCCGCGCGAAGGGGCGTCTGAGCGAACAACCGGCATTCTCCACCTGCCGGGTGCAAAAGAGGCATAGCGCAAGAATGCGAGAAAGAATGCAGTGCATGACAGATTGCATGTTTTTGGCAGGGAAGCCGTTTCCCCGCTGATCAGTGAGGGGCGAGCAACGTAGGCGTGGGGCGGAGAGAGAGGGATTCGAACCCCCGGTCGGTTCAGCACCGACAGCCGTTTTCAAGACGGCCGCATTAAACCACTCTGCCATCTCTCCAGGTGGGCGAGATCAGTATAGCACATCTGAGGTGCGCTTGCCAAGTGCCTCAGTCCGGCCTGGGCGGACTTCGTGGCGGCACGCCCGGCGGCGCGGTTGATATCGTTTGGCAACACAGCGCAGACACCGCGTGGCGCGCACGCCGGGGGCATCGATTGCAAGCACCATCGCCCCGGCTCGGAAAGGCCACCCCCTGCGGGCTTTCCGGGGAACATGCGAAAACATCATCAACCGCCGGTGCTCTAGCGCGCATAGGGGTGCAGCGTCGGCGGCAACGTCACCTCCCCGTCACCGGTTTGCCCTTGCTCAACCACCGCCGCCAGCGCGCGGCCCACCGCCACGCCGGAGCCGTTGAGCGTGTGGGCATAGCGCGGCTTGCCCTTGCCGGTGGCATAGCGAATGGCTGCTCGTCGCGCCTGAAAGGTGCCACATGCCGAGATCGACGCCACCTCGATCCATTCGCCCATGCCGGGGAACCAAACCTCGATGTCGCGCCCGCGTTCCGCCGCGAAACTGAGATCGCGCGCTGGCAATTCCACCACGCGATAGGTCAGCCCCAGCGCCGCCGGCACTGCTTCCGCATGGCGCGTGATCGCCTCATATGCCGCCCGCGAACCTGCCGGCGTGACGACCTGCACCAGTTCCACTTTGGGGAACTGATGCAGCCGCAGCAACCCGCGCGTCATGCGCCCCGCCGATCCCGCCTCGCGCCGGAAGGATGGGATGCCCGCGACATAGGCCAGCGGCAAATGCGCGGCTGCCAGCAATTCGCCCGCGTGGAGGGCCACCAGCGGCACCTCGGCAGTGGGATTCAGCCACAGCGCATCCCCAACGGCATACATCTCGTCGCGGAAATGCGGCAGATGCCCTGTTTGGCGCATCGTCTGCTCGGCTGCCAGCAACGGCGGCGCGATTTCAGTGTAGCCATGCTGCGACACGTGCAGATCCAGCATGAACGCCATCAAAGCGCGTTCCAGGCGCGCGCCCCGCCCCCGCAGCAGGGTGAAGCGCGGCCCGGCGATGCGCGTTCCCCGTCGCGCATCCAGCCAACCCAGCCGCTCCATCATCTCCCAGTGGGGGTGCGTGCCTTCGTGGCGCTCCGCCTCGCCGTGCTGGCGCAGGATAACGCGCTCCGCCGGCACGTCATCCGCCGGCAGATTCGGCAATTCGCGGGCGATCTCGTCGAGGGCGGCATCATCCGCTGCCTGAAGGCGCGCCAGCAACGCGGTGACGCGCTCCGGCGACCATCCGCGCCGCGCCAGCCCGCCCGCTAGCCGCTCAGGATGACGCCGCAGAAGCGAAGGGGCAAGCATGCAATGTCATCAAATGCCCAACTCGCGGCGGATATCCTCTAATGGAATGCCGCCTTCTTCACGGGCACGCGCGCGAGATCGTTCGATAATGGCGATAAACTTTGGATTCATGCTAAGCGAGAGCGTTTCCATGTCGGCGTTTTCAACATTGAGCAAAACCGCCACTGGTTTGCCGTTTTCGGTAATCACGACAGGCTCGTTTGGCGCTTTCGCAACATCCTGTGCATATTCCCCCAAAGAATTTTTCGCTTGGTTAATATCCAGGATTTTCATAAATCGACCTCCTCGCTCTCGATAAAAACACGATTGCGGACTTTAATACCAATAGCAACGATAAGAACGACTTTCGCATCCTCATCTACGTCATAATATACCCGAATGGTCCCAATGCGCAACTCCCAGGGCGCAAGAGGATTGGGACGCATGAGCTTTCGGTTCTTCGTTTCTGCTGAAGGTTCATGCGCCAACTGTTTTTCGACCGAATCGACAATCGTCACTTGCTGTCGCTTGCGCAAGGCTTGCAAATGCTCTTTCGCAGCGGGAGAAAGTTGGATTCGGTATGGCATATTTCTCCTGTACAGCTAGGTAGGCATGCGGGGGGTGCCGCTCGCCGGGGGATTCGCCGGAGCGTCGGGGCGACCGGCGATGCGCGAGGCGCGGAAGATGCCGGTGCCGCTGGGCGCGCTGGGGTGCAGGGTGCCATCCTGGCTGGCGGGGGTGCCGCGCGTGGCCGCTGCAACCTCGTGATCCAGGATGCGGCGCACAATGGCGATGGCGGCGGCATAGGCGGAGTCCATGCCGAAATAGTTCAGGCTGCCCGCGCCCAGGTTCTTCCCGCGCGTATAGGGCGTATCCGACGCGTAATGCAAGATCCCCAGGTCGAAGGGCATCTTCGAGAAGTTGATGTTCTCCCCTGTGGGATAGCGCGTGGAATAGATGTCCTCATACACCGCGTCGAGATAGGGTCCACCCTCCATCTCAATGACCGTATAGTTGGCAGCGTAATAGAAGTCGAGATATTGGCGGTTTTGCAGGAAGGTGCCTTTGCTGGAAACGGCGCGCTGGTTATCCAGCACTGAGCCGAACATCAGATAGCGGCTGAGATCGCCCGCCGAAAAGCAGTTATCCAGCCAATAGACGTTCTGGCTGTGTTCGTCCAGCACCACGTTGGAGATCAGCACATCGCCGATGCTGGCGTTCAGCGTGGCCGCTTTGCCCAGGATGTAGACGCCGCGCAGTTCCGCCACGTTGGTCATGATCTCGCGCAGCACGCGATAGGCCGCGATGCCCAGCGGATAGTCGATGTTGAGGATGATGCCCTTCGCGTCGGGCAGGCGGTCGATGCCGGCCACGCGACAGCGCTCATCCACGTCGCCGGGGCGCAGTTTGGCCAGATCGATCACCTGTGCGTCGATCTCCATGCCATAGCGCGCGCCCACGTACCAGATGCCGCGCTCTTGCTCTTCCACCGGACGAGCGCGGGCATACTCGCGTCCGGCGGCGGTGCGCGCATATTCGCGGGCGACATAATACAGGAAGTTGTTCCAGTTGCCGCTGGAATTGCCCTCTTTCAGCTTGCGACACTCTTCTGCCAGCAACGGATCGGCCCCGCTGAGGGCGAAGCGCGTCAGTTCGTCCTGGCGGCGCACCGCCATGCCGCCCAGCAGATTCGCCAGGCTGTGCATGTTGCTGCTGACGAAATAGACCGGGCGCTTATCCAGCCGCAGATCGGTGATGAGTTTTTCGATGGGATTCCACCAGCGCCGCGCCGTGCGGGCGAAATCGACATACGAACCGCCCATCATGCGGATGGTGAAGTTGCGCCGGTCACGGCCCATCACCAGCAGGTTCGGCCACAGCAGATCGCCCCACATCAGTTCCAGGCGCTTCCAGTCATCCACGCTGATGTGCAGCCGCTCGCGCACCACTTTGGTGATCTCGGCGAAGACCGGCGAGGAACGGTCCACGCGCGATTCCAGCAGTTGCATGGTGGTGGGGTCCACATTCAGCAGCCAGTGAAACTTATTCCATTCGATTTGCAGCGCGACGAGGGTGGGAACGATGTCATCAATATCCGTCTCGCTGGCAATAAACGCGGCCAGCGTCGATTTGCCGTCGTAGTACCACTTGCGCCGCCGGGCGGAAGCCGTCACCGTCTGCCATTGGTCGATGGGGATGTTGTTCTGGCGAAAGACGTCATCCGACTGGCCCAGCAACAGGCGCGAGCAGCGCAAGATCTCCGGGGGCAGGCGCAAGATGCTGTAGATGAAAGCCGACATGTCGGGATCATTGCTGCGCGCGTCGGGATGCAGCAAGGAATCGATGTTATAATGGGCCTGAATCAGCGCCTTCAGCCCCACGTCGCCCGAACTGCGCAGCAGCGAGCGATAGGTGCGCACATACATATCCACTTCGCGCTTGCCGGCAAGATGTTCGGTCGCGGCGGGCGCGGCATTCAGGGCTTCGTTATTCACCATCCGGCGCTCAGTGTCGGCCATGTGACATCAGTCTCCCCACGCATTTTCCCCCATTATACAATGCCTGTGAATGCCCGCCGGCGACTACCTGATTAACGGATGCTGTCAATCGTCGCCGGTCTCCCAGGCGAAGATGTCGTGCCTTTTGGCTTGGCCACAGGGATGCAATCTTTGCTATACTCCCAGTGAGGGGAGCGCGATCCGTGGGAGAGAAGCGCCATTGCGCCCGTGTTTTGCTCAGCGCGTTGCCCCATTTCCGGCACACTCGCTGGCGCGATTTCAGTCGCCGGCTGCTCTGCCACGCAAACATCGCTCTGCCGCGAAAGGAAATATTCCCGATGGACCTCTCTCGTTTGTTCCGCAGCAGGCCCCAAGAGGGCGAAGCCGAAGTGCGGCCCGATGGCCGCGTGCGCCTGCCACCTGGTCAATATTTGACCAAGAAGTGGCCGGTGCTGACCTATGAATCCACCCCGCGCTTCGATCCGGAGAAATATCAGTTCCGCGTGTGGGGCGAGGTGGAAAACCCCTTCGAGCTGACGTGGGACGAACTGCAAGCCCTGCCACGTACCACGCTCACAACAGATTTCCATTGCGTCACCACCTGGAGCCGCTATGATAACACCTGGGAAGGTGTGCACGTCCGCGAGATCATCCAGCGTGCCAGGCCGACGGACAAGGCGAATTTCGTGGTTGCCCACTCATGGACGGGCTACACCACCAACATGCCCTATGCCGACTTCAACGACGACGACGTGATGATCGTCTTCAAGCATGACGGCGAACCCCTGACCGCCGAGCACGGTGGTCCCGTGCGCCTCATCGTTCCCAAGCTCTATGCTTATAAGAGCGCGAAATGGCTCAGCGGCCTGGAATTTCTGGAACAGGATCATCCCGGCTTCTGGGAAGTGCGCGGCTATCACAACCACGCCGATCCCTGGCAGGAAGAACGCTATTGGTGATCGCTGGCGCATATGAACCGGACTGATCGGCTCCTGGCCATTGTGCTGGAAATTCAAGGGCGGCGCTGGGCGCGAGCGGAAGATTTGGCGGCGACGTTCGAGGTCAGCAAGCGCACGATCTATCGTGACATCATGGCGCTGGGGCAGGCGGGCGTGCCGCTGATGGCCGTGCCGGGGCGCGGCTATGCCCTGGTGGAGGGCTATTTCCTGCCGCCGCTCAATTTCAGCGCGGATGAAGCGGCGGCGCTGCTGCTGGGCAGTGCCTTCGTGGCACGAACCTTCGACGCTCAATATCGCCAGGCGGCGCAGCGCGCGGCACGCAAGATCGCCGGCGTGCTGCCTGCCCCAGTGCGGGCGCAGGTGGACGACCTGCAAGAGCGCCTGAAGCTCATCGGGCTGGATGCCGCCCAGCGGCCCGAACAAGCTGAACGCCTGCGCCTGCTGCGCCAGTCCATTCTGGATTGTCGCCGCGTGCGCTTCGGCTATCACACGCGCTCCGCCCCCGAAGGGGCTGACCCCCGCACCGTCCGCGAGGCCGATCCCTATGGCCTGCTCTATATGGAACGTGCCTGGTACGTCACGGCCTATTGCCATCTGCGCCAGGCCGTGCGGCACTTCCGGCTGGATCGCATGCGCGATCTCGTCTTGCTGGATGCCACCTTCACCCGCCCAGCCGATTTCACCATGTGCCGCCAGGATGATCTTGACCATCCCATGCGCATCACCGTGCGGGTGCTCTTCACCCCCGACGTTGCCCCCTGGGTGCGCGAAGCGCCCTCCTTCTATCAAACCGCCGCCGAAGAGACGCAGGAAGGATTGCTGGTGACACTGCGCGTGCGCCACGAGCGCGACGTGGTGCAATGGCTGCTGGGCTGGGGCCGTCACGTGCGCATCCTTGAACCGGCATCGCTGCGCCGCCGACTCGCCGAGGAAGCGCGTGCCATGCTCTGCAATTTCACCGAAGCATGATCCGCTGCTGACATACTGCGCCCGTTCTGTGCCATCGCGCAGGAAGATTCCGCCTTCGCGCCGATCCTGAAGCAGCTTTATGGCTATCATCAGGTGAAATTTCCCACGCCGTTCGAGGCGGCACGCCTGGACGATCTCAACGCTGCCATCCGCCACTCGCAGCAATCCGAGCGGATTCTGGCGGCGGCACGAGCCTTCGCCACGATGGATGAGCAATGGTTGCGTTCCGCGTCGTATAATGAGGTCGAAGGCTGGCTGAAACAGATCCCCGGCATCGGGGATGCGCGCCGCCCCAGACATCTCAAGCAACATGGTGAGGATGTTTCCATGCAACCACTGAACGCGGAACAACTGGCACAATTGAACGCGACACAGGCTGATAACCTGGCGGGGACGCTGGGGATGGAGATCATCGAGGCCGGACCGGAACGCATCGTCGCCCGCATGCCGGTTTTGCCGCGCGTCAAGCAGCCATATGGCGTGTTGCATGGTGGCGCGACAGTGGCGCTGTGTGAAACGGCGGCATCGCTCGGCACCTATCTGGGCATCGATCAGACGCGCTTCAACGCCTTCGGGTTGGAAATCAACTGCAACCATCTGCGCCCGATGTTCTCAGGGCATATCACCGCCATTGCCACGCCGGTGCATCGTGGCCGCACCACCTGGGTCTGGGATATCCGTGTTCAGAATGACGAGGGCAAGCTGACGGCCATTTCGCGCTGCACCGTTGCAGTGGTGCCAAAGACCGGCACCGAGTGAGCGGTGCCGGCAGAACCACGCGGCTCACCATGTTGTATCAGCATCACCCCTGCGAATGGCCTACCCGTCGTCGTCGCCAAGATCTCCCAAACCGTTAGCTGCGGTCTCAGCGGGGCCGGCGGCGGTGGAGGTGATGGGAATCTGCGCCAGCACCGGCAACAGCATCGGTCCGCGCGGCGGCTGGGTGAAATCGAAATCGCTGACCAGATTGCCCAGGATGGGAGCGTTCTCGCGCACGTCCGGACGCGGATCAGGCCGGCCATCGGTTTTGGGATCGATGCGCTGGCCGCCGAGGAAGTCATCCTCAATGAACTTGAGATACGCATCGAAGCTAAGGGTTTGGTGATCGATGTAACCCTGCTTGGCATAGGGGCTGATAACCAGACCCGGCACACGCAAGCCATAGCCCGCGTCATCCACCGTCGGCGGTTGCACGTGGTCATAGAAGCCGCCCCAATCATCCCAGGAAAGGAAGATCGCCGTGCTATTCCAATCAGGGCTTTGCATGGCGGCGTTGATGAGCGACGTTACGTATGCCTGCCCCACGCTGACCAGCGCCGGCGGGTGCTCGCTCACCTTGCCGTCAGGCACAATCCACGAGACCGCGGGCAGCGTGCCGGCTTTCGCTGCGGCGAAATAACGCGAAACCTCCTGAATGTTGCCCAACTGGCCGTCTTGCTTGACCGTATCGAATTCCGGCAGGGGGTTCCAGATGCCGGGAACCTTGACCTTTTGCGGCGTGTCGGCACACAATTCTTGATCGTTTGCGCAATCCGGCTGCGAGCCGTCCGAAAGGTAGTAGGCCCACGAGATATGGTGCTTGTAGAGCAGATAGGTGAGGTCGGTCCAGGCGTAATCATTGCCCGTGACGTTCAGGCCGCTGGGACCGTTGGGCGCATCCACGCAACTCATGGGATCGCTCGTCATGCACTTGGCCGACCACGCCGACACCATGAACAGGTGCGAAGGCAGGCTCCACGAGGCGTTGGGTTCAAACATGTGGTCTTGCAAGACGTAGTGCTGGGCATACGACCAATAATTGGGGATCTCCGCCGCCGTATGATAGCCCATGACATCGGTTGTGTTTGATTTTCCCGCTGCCCCCGTGCACGCCGGATTAGTAGGATCTTGAATGCAGCCCTTGATTTTGCCGCCTTCCGCCTGGGCAATGAAGCCATCCATCTTCCCGCCGTCGATATCAGCAAGGGCACTCTTTTGGGCATGGGGACCGCCGTGATTGAGATCCGCGGTGTCATGATAGGGCTTGACACACGTTTTAGCGCGCGGGTCGGGAACGCAGACATTGGGCGGCAGCCCATCCGCGCCGGGATAGGTGCCGAAATAGGAATCGAACGAGCGATTTTCCTGCATGATGATGATGATGTGCTGGATCTTGTGGATGCCGGCATCAATCGAAGAAGTGCCGGATGTGCTCGTGGAATTGGTTCCAACGCTGCATGCGGCAACCAGGAGCATGACGACCGAGCCAACAACGATTCTCCAGTGGTTTGCAACGGCGTTGCTCTTTGCCCCCATCATACAGGAACCACCCTTTCATGAGAAATGTCTTATGGATAGCACGCGCTTTCACCGGTGTGGGTTTCACCGCACAAAAAATCCCCCTCGCACGTGACGCGAGGAGGATGTGAAGGTGCTCAGGGGGTGAGGCTAGCCGCCGGAAGGCAGTGTGCCGAGTGTTGCCTTGACCTGCACGTTCTGGCCGTTGCGGTTGACGTAGACCGTCACCTGATCGCCGGGGGATTTGGTGCTGAGATAGGCTCCCAGTTCGGCGGAACTGTTGATGGCGGTGCTATCGATCTGATAGATGATATCGCCCTGTTGCAGACCCGCTTGCGCTGCCGGCGTGCCGGAAACGACCTGCTGAATGTACGCGCCGTGATCGATGGGCAGGCCGTATTGCTGCGCGATATCGGGCGTCACATCCGCTGTTTGCACGCCCAGGAAGGCGCGGCCAGTGTTCGTCACCTTGCCATCCTTGATGATCTGGTTGGCGATGAACTGTGCGTGGTTCGAGGGGATGGCGTAGCCGATGCCGTTAGCCGGCGTGTTGCCAAATTCCGGATCCAGCGCGCCCAGCGTGGGAATGCCTACCAGGTTGCCGGAAAGATCGATCAACGCGCCGCCGCTGTTGCCGGGATTGATCGGCGCGCTGGTCTGGATGGCATTGGGGATGATGTTGGCCGGACCATTGGGCGCTTCGCTCACTGAACGGTTCAACGCGCTAATGATGCCGAACGAGGCGCTTTGCCCCACGCCCAGCGGGTTGCCGACGGCGATGACGAATTGGCCGACCTGCGCTTTTGAAGAATCCGCGAAGGTGATGGTGGGCAAGGCTTTGGGCGCATTGATCTTCAGCACTGCCAGGTCATCCGCTGGATCGGTGCCGCGGACGGTCGCGGCATAATTGCCCGCCGAGGTCGTCACCTGATACGATTGGCCGTTTTGCACCACGTGATCGTTCGTCAAAATGTAGCCGTCGCTGGTGATGATTGAGCCGCTGCCCAGCGCCGTGCCGTTGGCGGTCTGCACCGTGATCTCCACCACCGCCGGCTGTACCTTTTGAATGGCGGCGACGACGGATTGTTCCAGCGTGGCGGCGCTGCTGCCGGCAGGCGCGCCGACGGAACTGGTGGTGGTGACGGTTTCATTCTTGGTATTGGTCGCGGCGTTTGGGGTGACGCTGCTGCATGCCGCCAGGCTCAACGCCAGCACGCCGGTGATCAACGCGAATTTAAGTTGCATGGGGTCCAACTCCACATCAGTCGTATGATATCTCTGCTGTGATGGAAGCAATTTCCTTTCCATCACGCCTCTGCCCTCTAGCGTAACCCCGCGCTCAGCGCGACCGCAAGCAAAATCAGGCGCGGTGCGGCTGGTGCTTACAGATTTTTTATAGATGTGCCGGCTCTTATGTCGATTTTGCGCTGAGCGTATGCTGAAAGAGGATTTTCCGGCAGATGACTTATCACCCCCCTCTGGGGGCAGACCGCAAGGAGGCAAGATGTCATGGCAGAGTTGTGGGGCGTGGACCCAGCGGAGGCGACGGCGCGCGTCTATCGCGCCTCGCGCGTGCCGACACAGTATCTCGGCGGAACGACGCATGCCCATCAGGCGCGCCGGCGAGCAGGACTTTCGGGCGCGCTGCCCCGCGTGCCGGCGGTGGTGGTCGCGGACGCCGCAGCGCAGGCGGCATGGCAGGCGTTTCGCGCCACCCAACGACGGCGGCGGTTGCTGGCGATCTTCGCGCGGATGATGGCGCGCTTCCACGAACGCCACGAGCGCCACTGGAGCATGGGCCGCTGGGAATGCGTGATGTGTCACAAGCGCATTGCCGCCTGGGCCTGGCTGCCGCATGGGATGGTTGAGACGGCCACCGCCCTGCACGAAGAATGCGTCAGTCGCTCCATGTGGGATATGGTGCTGCACCACGAACGCCTGGCGCGAGCAACGCGCAGCGATGGTGGCCTCAGCTCTTGAGCCGGCGAACCGTAAGGAGCAGGTAAGAGCGCCACCAGTGCCATGCCTCCTGATATGCTATGCTGTGCATGCCACCTTATTGCCGGGTGGCATTCGCCATGCATAGAAAGGATCACCTGCTCCTATGTCTGATATGACCCTCATCGAAGCCATCACCGGGCGCGAGGTGCTGGATTCGCGCGGCAATCCCACTGTGGAAGTGACGGCGTCGCTGCTGGGCGGCGCGCAGGGAACAGCCCTGGTACCCTCCGGCGCGAGCACCGGCGCGCATGAAGCCGTGGAACTGCGCGACGGCGACCCCAAACGCTATGGCGGCAAGGGCGTGCTCACCGCCGTCGAAAACGTCAACACCACCATTCAAGATCGCCTGACGGGCATCGATGCGCTGGACCAGCCCCTCATTGACAGCGTTTTGCTGGAACTGGACGGCAAGCCCGACAAGAGCAACCTGGGGGCAAATGCGCTGCTGGGCGTCTCGCTGGCGGTGGCACGGGCGGCGGCACAGGCCAGCGACCTGCCCCTCTATCGCTATCTTGGCGGCGTGGCGGCGCACGTGCTGCCCGTGCCAATGATGAACATTCTCAACGGCGGCAAGCACGCCGAAAACTCCACCGATTTTCAGGAATATATGATTTTGCCGGTTGGTGCTCCAACCTTCGCTGAGGCGGTGCGGATGTGCGCTGAGGTCTATCACGCGCTGAAACGCGTGTTGCACGACCGCAAGCTCAACACCAATGTTGGCGATGAGGGCGGCTTCGCGCCATCTTTGCCGGCCAACCGCGACGCGCTGGAAGTCATCACCGATGCCATCGGCAGAGCGGGCTATAAGGCCGGGCACGATATCTGCCTGGGGATGGATGTCGCCGCCACCGAACTGTATCAGAACGGCAAATATGTGCTGGCGCGCGAGGGCAAAACGCTGAGCGCAGCGGAGATGGTCAACCTCTACGAGCAATGGATCGGCGAATATCCCATCATCAGCATTGAGGACGGCCTGGCCGAGGATGACTGGGAAGGCTGGAAAACCCTCACTGATCGCCTGGGAAAGCGTGTGCAACTGGTGGGCGACGATCTTTTCGTCACCAACACCCAACGCCTCAGCCGGGGCATTCAGGAAGGCGTGAGCAACGCCATCTTGATCAAGCTCAACCAGATCGGCACGCTCAGCGAAACGCTGGCAGCGATTGAAATGGCCGAACGCGCCCGCATGGCGGCGGTGGTTTCGCACCGTTCCGGCGAAACCGAAGACACCACCATCGCGGATCTCGTCGTCGCCACCAACGCCGGGCAGATCAAAACCGGCGCGCCCGCGCGCTCAGAGCGCGTGGCGAAATATAATCGCCTGATGGCCATCGAGCAGGAGCTTGGCGATATCGCCCGCTATGCCGGCTGGTCGGCATATTTCAATGTGCCGGAGCTTGCCAAACGAGCGCAATAGACCTGTGCCCACCAGTATTCCGGCGGGCGCTGGCAGAGGGTAACATGGGTGTTGAAGCCGCTGCCCTGCGATGAGCGGCGCACAGCGGCCAATGCCTGTGTTGCGGTCTTCTCGGAAACATCGGGCGCGGCGATGCCGAGTTCGCGCTGTTTTCTTGTCAGGCACAGGCGTCAAAGCACCTGAAAATGTCACGTTGTCACCCACTTCAGAAAACCAGCCACTATTCCGATTGATCTTTCCTGATAGCTCATGATGAGGACATTCGCCAGGAATGGCGAGCAGGAGAGTTCACCTGATGATGGATCTTTTTCGGCGACCGGTCCTGGCGTTGGTGGCCGTGTTCAGCACTGTGCTGGCAAGCTGTGGCAACGGCAGCGTCGCCCCCGTCGCGCTCAACACCGTTGACGCGCCCGCTACCGTGACCATCCCGCAGGGGCAGGATATTTTCGATCCGTACATCCTGCCAGTGCAGCCGCGAACGACGATCACCTGGCGCAACGACGACACGGTGAGCCACACCATCGTCACCACGCCGGAACAAAGCATCTTTCTGAATCCGCAAAGCTTCTCATTGACGGCTGCGCCGGGGCAGAGCGTGACCGTCACCCTCACCCAGCCGGGCGTCTATTACTATTATGACAAAACGGAGGCCGACTGGTCCCCGTTTTATGGGCGCGCGGCCCCTCACCAGGGCGTGCCGCGTTATCCGATGTCAATGGAAGGCATCATCTGGGTGCAAGGCTCGATCCCCGGTTTGCCGATGATTGCGCAAAACTCGGTGGTGCATCTGCGCGACCAGATCGAAAAATTTGTCGTGGCGGTGCATGTGGGCGGCACGGTTTCTTGGACCAACCACGACACCGATCCGCACTTCTTCCAGACGGTGCTGGGGTGGGACGCTCCGATCAATCCGGCGGAGGTCGGCATCGACAATCTGCTGGGCGAAGATGCCATGCCGCCCAACGGGCAAACGCGCACCATCACTTTCAATACCCCCGGCCTGTACTACTATTTCTGCTTCACCCACGCGATGGTTGATCCGCTGCTGCTGCGCGTCTATGCGCGCAAGATGGCCTCGGAATATCCGATAGCGATGGATGGCTTTGTGCTGGTCACACCCTAACCACCGCTGCATGAGGAGCTTCATATGGGAACGTTGTGGTCCGCTCTGCGCGAGCGGTGGCAATTACGCAATCTCAAGACGGCGACAAAGCTGGTCGCCAGCTTCTTGATCGTCAGCGTGCTGATGGTGCTGGTCAGCGGCATCGACATCTGGGGCATGGCGCAGATCAACGCGCACCTGGTCACGGTCGGCCAGCGCAACCTGCCGAACGTGCAACATGTGGAAGCGACACGCAGCGCGTTCGAGAAAGCGCAGGACGATCTGCGCGATGCCGTGCTGGATCCCGACACGACGCGCATTCCTGCCTATTTGCAGTCCGTCCGCGCAGACGAGCAGCAGATGATGGCGGATTTCGACGCCTATGCCGCCACACAGGGGCAGGCCAACGCGGCAGAGATCGCGCAGTTCCGGCATGTCATTCACATCTGGCAAAACACGCTGCATGCCATCGAACCAACAGTGGCCAATCCGACGCCGGATAATCGCTATCGCCTCGAAGTCGAGATCGAGAATCAATGGTCGCCGCAGACCAAAGCGGTGTATGATGCGCTGGATGCATTGCGCAGCGCAGAGATCAAGCAATCGAATGTTTCCCAGGCAGATGCGCAAGCGACATTCACGCGGCTGGTGTGGCTGTCAGTCGTGGTGATGCTGGCCAGCGTCGCGCTGGCGGTGGCGCTTGGTTTGCTGCTTGCGCGCCAGATCGCTGGGCCACTCACCCAAATGGTAGATATTGCCCGACACGTGGCGCGCGGCCAATTGCGCCCGTTCACCCACCTGCACGCGAATCAGCTTGGCACGGATGAAGTGGGCCAGCTCACACGCGCTCTGCAAGAGATGCTGAACAGCCTGCGCCATTTGGTGAGTCAGGTGCAAGATTCCAGCACCAACGTTGATGACACGGCGCAAAACATAGCAGGGGCCGCTGAGCAGGCCGGAACCGTGACCACGCAAGTTGCCGGCATCATCCAAAACATGGCGGCAGCGGTGGTCGATCAATGCAACCGCTTGCAGCAATCGGCGCAGACCATCGCCACGCTGACGCGCCGCACGCAAGCGGTGCAAGCCTCGGCCCATCAGACGCGCGCCGCCATGGATGACGTGCGCGAGCGCGTGTTGCGGGTGGCCGGGCAGATCGATCAGTTGGGTGCGCGGTCGCAAGAGATCGAGCAGATTGTGGCGACCATCGAAAATATTGCCGAGCAAACGAATCTGCTGGCGCTGAACGCGGCCATCGAGGCGGCGCGGGCCGGCGAGCATGGGCGCGGCTTCGCGGTCGTCGCCGCTGAGGTGCGCAAGCTGGCCGAGCGATCGGCGCAGTCCACCAAAGAGATCGGCGCGATCATCCACCAGACGCAGCAAGAAACATCGCGGGTGGTCACAGCCATGACCGAAGGTGTGAGCCGGGTGGAAGAGACCGTCGCGCATGTTGTTGAAACTGAGGAGCAAGCACGTCTGATGGCGGCCAATGCCACCGAAGTGAACGCGCTCATCAGCGACATCACTACCGTCAGCGACAACAACAGCAACGCCGCCACTGAGGTCATCACTGCGACCGAACACATGGCGGCCTGTGTCGAAGAAACCGTCGCTTCCACGCAAAGTCTCACCGAGGTGGCGCATCACCTGCGCGAGTTGATCAGCGTCTTCACGCTGGAAGACGTTTATCCTGCGCCCGCCGGCACAGGACGCGCCACCTCGAATCTGCACGAAAAAGCGGCATAAAATCGTCATGTCACACATTCGCCGGCCATGTCGTCCACAGGGTGAAAACACAACAGACCTTGCCGGAGGGTTGTGCATCATGCAAATCGCAATCGTTGGCGGCACGGGAACGCTGGGCCGCTATGTTGCTGAACGTTTGTCGCAGTGTGGGCATGAGGTGCGTGCGCTCAGCCGCCACTCATCGGAATATCAGGTTGATCTGAAGACGGGTGAGGGTCTGGCCGAAGCGTTGCGTGGGTGTGATGTGGTGGTGGACGCGAGCAATGATGCCTCGAAAAGCGCGTCGCAAACGCTCGTCAGCGGCACCGAGCGGCTCTTAGCTGCCGAACAAGCCGCTGGGGTGCAGCACCATGTGGGCGTTTCTATTGTGGGATGCGAGCTGGTGCCGATGGGCTATTTCCAGACGAAAGCCGAGCAAGAGCGCGTGCTGACGGTCATATCCTTCACCCTCAATGCCGGTCGCATCATTGCCCTCGATGTGGTGCGCAATCCCGACAAACTGCGCAACGTGCCTGTGCCTCCCCCCTGACCTCCTCCCCAGCAAAGGTGGGAAAAGGGTCGGGGGATGGTGCCTAGCGCACGACGGAGATGGCGAAGCCATCGGTACCGTCGTCATCCATCGGGAAGGCGACGGAGATCAGGCGTGGGTTCGCTAACAATTTCTCGTTATAGGCTGCCGCTCCTGCCGCGTTTTCATCGGGCGGGGGCGTCTGAAACGCTCTCCCGCCGCGAATCACGTTATCCGCGACGATGATGGTGCCGGGCCGGCTGAGTTTCACCGCCCAGTCCAGATAGGCCGGATAATTGCCCTTATCAGCGTCGATGAAGATGAGATCGAAAGGCGCTTCGCTGGTGAGGGGGGGCAAGGTTTCCAGCGCCGGACCGACGCGCACCTCCACACGATCGGCCACGCCGGCGGCGGCAAAGGTGGCGCGGGCGACTTCCGCATGCTTCTCGCTCACTTCCAGGGTAATCAACTTGCCATCCGCCGGCAATGCCCTGGCCAGCCACGCGCCGGAATAACCTGCCAGCGCGCCGATCTCCAGGATCTTGCGCGCTCCACACGCAGCGGCCAGCACCTGCAACAACTTGCCTTGCAGCGGCGAGATCTGAATCTCCGGCATGCCGGCCGCTTTGGCGCGGTCGTTCGCGCCGCGCAGTTCGGCATCTTCCGGGGCGAACCGTGCCACCAACTCGCGGTCAATCATCGCCCGCTGTGCCGCCTCGGCCTGCAACCGTTCCAACTCGCTCTGAGGATTCGTCATCGATGTCTGCTCCTTGCTGAACGTGTTCGACTGCTGTACACTTGTACACTGAACTATAGCACCAGCAAGATACGCGATCCCACAGATAAGCAATGGTTATGAGATGATGTGCCAGAGCGCAGAGAAAATGTGGTATGCTTGATGGTGGGAGGTGCGCCATGTCTGCTTTGCCCCAACAACGTCTGATTACGGCAGAAGAGTTTGCCGCGCTGCCGCGCACCGGGCTGCGCACGGAACTGGTGCGCGGAACCATCATCCCAGGCTTTTCTGCGCTGGTCGCGCAGATCTTTGGGTGAAGCATGGCTGCGCCGCCCCTCTTTCGCGTCATCTACGAAAACGCGCACATCCTGGCGGTGGAAAAGCCGGCAGGGATGGTGACGCATCCGGTCTATAAGCATCCCAATGGCACGCTGGTGGATTTCGTGGCCGAGTGGCGTGCGGCGCGAGGGCTGGCGCGCCCCTGGCTGCTGCACCGGCTGGATAAAGGCACGTCCGGCGTGGTGCTGTTCGCCGCCAGCGAGCACATGTTGCGCATCGGCGCGCGGCAATTCGAGCGGCACGAGGTCAGCAAATGCTATCTGGCTCTGGTGTGGGGCGCGGATCTACCCGATGAGGGGATCATCGACGCGCCGCTGGGGCGCGACCCTGCTGATCGCCGGCGGGTGATCGTGCGCGACGACGGCCAGGCAGCCCAGACGCGCTATGAGGTGCTGGAACGGCGCGGCGGCCATGCCTTGCTGCGGCTGCGGCCCATCACCGGGCGCATGCACCAGCTGCGTGCTCACCTGGCTTCCATCGGGCATCCCATCTGTGGTGACGAGACATATGCGCTTGATCTGCCATCATGTTCGCGTCTGATGTTGCATGCGGAAGCGATAACGATACGGGTGCCACATGCAGGCGGCGCGCGGCCTCGCACGTTTCTCGCGCCCATGCCGCCGGACTTTGCATCTGCGCTCCAATGTGGGGCATAATACAACTATCAATCCTCGCCCACCCTCATTGACCATAACGAAAGGCGTTCCACCGTGAAACTGGATTCCATCGAGCAGATCGATCGGCGTCACCGCCAGATCTATCTCTCGCCGCATTATGATGACGCCGTGCTCTCATGCGGCGGCACCATCGCCTTGCAACACACGACCGGTTCGCAGGCGCTGGTCATCACCGTCTTTGGCGGTGGGGGCGACGCCGCGCTGTCGCCTTTTGCCGGTCAACTGCATCGCGAAATGGGCTTCGGCGCAACCGCGCAAGAAGCCGTCTCCCGCCGCCAGGAAGAGGATGCGGCGGCTTGCGATCTGCTGGGGGCCGATTACCTCTG
>JAJPKG010000381.1 GCA_021323815.1 Pseudomonadota bacterium | reverse complement strand
CTGATGCCGCACGGCCAGGGCTATCGCCTCAATGACATTCCCTTGCTGGCTCCGCTGATGGAGGCCGCGACCGCGCTGAACCTCATCATTCTGACCCACGCCAGCGAGCCGGTGGGCCATCTTTACCCCGGCAAAGGCGATGTGACCGTCGCGGATCTGCTGGCCTTTTGCCAGGCGTTCCCGCGTTTGCGGGTAGTGGCCGCGCACTGGGGCGGCGGCTTGCCTTTCTATGCCCTCATGCCTGAGGTGCGCGCCGCGCTCGCCAATTGCTGGTTCGACACCGCTGCCTCGCCGTTCCTCTACGATCCCGCCGTCTTTCGCGCCGTCGCCGCCAGCGCGGGCATCGACAAAATCCTCTGGGCCAGCGACTTCCCTCTCATCCGCCACGCTCGCATGCTGCGCTATCTTGACAACGCCGGCCTGAGCGATGCCGAAAGCGCGTTCGTATTGGGCGGGAATGCCTCGCGCCTGCTGGCTATATAATCGCCTGTTTCCACGCCGTGCTCTATGTCCGCTGTGGCTGCGCTTCACTTTTTTTCCGTCGCATCAGAATGACTGTATATCTGAGAGGAAACCACATCTCATGCGAGAGGAGTTTTTGCGATGGGAGTCTGGATCACGCCCCATGTGATGCCGGCAGAAGATCGCCGGCTCAGCCATGATGATTTCACCACCATGATTTTGCGCGTGCTGCATGAAGGATATGGGCATGGCCCAATCACGGTGGCCAGCGGCCTCATTTCTCAGCCGTTCGCGCGCGACGGGCGCATGATCACCTATCTCGGCCACGTTGATGTTCCCACAAATATCGCCGTGTTTCCCCACGACATCCCCGTCGAACGCTATGATGCTGTGACGGGCGAGCCGACCGGCGCATATGGTGTCGTGACCATCTGGCATCACGGCGACGACCGCGAGGCGCTTGCTCGCGCGCTCTCAGCCCTGCCTTATGGCCGCGAGGAGATCTGGATCGAGTTTGCCGGATGGGATGGACCGGAATTTCACGTCTTGCCCGAAGCGCGCGCCATCGGTTTCTGGAACGCCTGGTGCCCTGAGCAGGAAACCTATGCGACCGCCGCGCATGTCTGTCGGCTGGCCGGCGAAAAGGGCCGCAAGGCGAGTGTCTGTGACTTCCCCATCAGCGCGATCCTGGAGGACTATTACAGCTCAGATCTGCGCATGGCCTATACGTATTCATAAGCGTTAGGATGCAGGTACATCCTAACGCCGGACTCTAGCCAGGAGGGCTTTCTTTTTCGAGCCGGGAGGTTAAGCTCCCGGCGGGAGCGTGATGCTTGCTCAGCCCAATTTGCAAAAACATCCTCATGATGCCAGCCGCATATCGGGCAGCAGGTCGTCGCCCTGCGCCAACAGCCCTTGCGCGATGAGAATGCGCCGCAACGCCGCGACCATCATCGCGTCCAGCCGGCGGGCAGCGGCTTCCTGCGCCAGAAACGCCAGCCCCTCTTTTGCCGAACGCCCCGGATGATAGGGCCGTTCGGCGGTGAACGCTTCATAGACATCCGCCACGCTGGGGATGCGCACTAACTGCGAGATCTGCGGACCGCGCAAGCCGTCGGGATAGCCTGAGCCATCGAGCCGTTCGTGATGCCAGCGCACCAGAGGCAGCAGGTGGCGCAGTTGCTCCACCGAGCGCAAGATGGTCTCGCCCATCGTCGTGTGCGCCTGCATCATCGCCCATTCTTCCGGTGTCAGCTTGCCCGGCTTGCGCAAGATGTGGTCAGGCACGCCGATCTTGCCGACATCGTGGATCAATCCCCCCAGGCGCAGGGCTTCCACGTGCTCGGCGGGCAGCGCCAGTTCTTGCGCAATGGCAACGGCATAGCGCGAAACGCCCTCGGAATGGGCAGCGGTATATCCATCGCGCAGATCAATCGCCGTGATCAGCGCCTGCACCGTTTCCAGATCCGCTCCGCTCGGCAACGAGATCTCTTGTTCCCGCTCAGGTTCCGGCTGGGTGGAAATCAACGTAATGATCTTCGCATGTGACTGGATCAGCGCCGGCTGATAGGCCACGATGCGGTTGCGCCCCGCCCGCTTGGCGGAATAGAGCGCGAGATCCGCCGCTTTCAGCAACGATGCCGGTGCCGAGGCATGCTGAGGAAAGGTCGCATGGCCCAGCGACGCCGTCAGTTCGGCGGGCAATTCAACGGCGTCTTCGACCAGAATGCTCGTTTTCGCTATGGCGGCGCGAATGCACTCCGCCACCTCGGCGGCGTGCAGCGGATCGGTGCCGGGCAGGATGATGGCGAACTCCTCACCGCCATAGCGCGCCACCACGTCACCGGGCCGGATGACCTCCTTGATCGCCTGCGCGATGGCGCGCAATGCCCGATCGCCCACGTCATGGCCATACATCTCGTTATACTGGCGAAAATTGTCGACATCCAGCATGATGAGCGAAACGGGCAGGCGGTGCGCGCTGCCCAGCGCCAGCTCCTGCTGCAAATGGTCTTGCAGCGCCCGGTGGTTCGCCACTCCGGTCAGCGGATCGATCAACGCCAGGCGACGCGCGTTTTCATAGAGCCGGGCGCGTTGCAGGGCGATGGCGATCTCATCCGCCACCGTCAGCAGCAGATCTTCATCCAGCGCTTTCCACGCGCCTACCTCGCGTGACGAATACGCGACAGCCAGCACGCCAAAGGTCGCGCCGTCATGGCACAGCGGCACGCACGCGCTGGAATCATAGATCGCCTGGCCGACATAGGGATGATCATTGCCGGAATGCAAGGTGCCGGCAGGGGCATGGTCAAACACGCATTGGCCGGTCGCCAAAACGCGCAAGGTGGTCAGCGGCGCATCTGGCGCGATGGGGATTTGCTCATACGCCGCCATGAGTTCGGGAACATCTTCGGGCCGCTCGCCGTTGCTGATGCGCAGCGCCAGAATGCGCGCGTAGTCATGTCGGTCCATCTGGCGGGTGACGATAAAACCATATGGGATGTGCAAGCCGTCCAGCAATGCCCGCAAGGCGGACTGCGCGACGGCGGATTCTTCCGCCGCTCCCGCGCAGGCTTGGGCGACAGCGCGCATTACCGTCACCTTGTGCGCATTGCGAAAATCCAGCGTGACATCGCGTGCCGCTTCCAGCACGCCCCACAGCGTGCCATTCGCTGTGCGCAACGGCATAGCATAGAGCGAGATGACTGAGCGGCGGTCATCGGGCGCACGCAGGCGATAGAGTCGCGCTTCTTGTGGCGTGCCCTCATGCAGCACACGCCACAGCGGATGCTGTTCCATCGCCAACACGTTGCCTTCCAGGTCGAACAGCGTCGCCGCCTGCAACTCATCCAGCGCGAACAGGGCGCGATAAGCCGCGTTGCACTGCCACCGTTTGCCCGCCGCATCATAGATGGCGATGGCATCGCAGATGGCATCGAACGCGGCGGCAACCTCGGCCCTTTTCACGGCGACTCTCCTGCGCGGGATATTCACAGATCACTATCGGCATATACTAACAGTTCAACAGATAGTAGCCTTTTAGGGGATGTCTAAGCGGTTGACGAATGCCCCAATAGCGCTGATATAAATGATCATTCTAGTACTACAGTGACACTTGGCGGCCTCAAGCAGAGGAAGCAATAGCCGGCTCCAGCAACACCTGGCGGATGCGTGCCCATCTGCCATCTTTGCACCAGCGGTAAT
>JAJPKG010000443.1 GCA_021323815.1 Pseudomonadota bacterium | reverse complement strand
TGTCACGCTGGTGGCTTCATTTTGCGAAAAGCCAGAGCTAGCCGAGAACTGCCCGCTATCCAGCGCTGCCAGCAGCGTCATCGTCTTAAAGATGGAGCCGGGTGCATATTGGCCCTGCACCGCGCGATTGATGAGCGGTGCACACGGATCGGTGCTGATCTTCTGCCAGTATTCACCGCCAACCGTCATATGAGGATTATCGCTGGCCGGCGTCATATCACCGATCTTGTTGTCATCGTAATAGGGCCGGTTGACCATCGCCAAAATCTGACCGGTGTGCGGATCTTCGACGACGATGCTGCCAACCTCAGTGCCGTCGCATGTTTGCGAAACACCCGCATCATCCTGAAAGACCTTGTCCACCTGATTCTGAATGCGCACATCAATGGAAAGGTAGAGATCCTGCCCATAGATGGGGTTGTGCAATAGTTGATTCCAATATTGATTGGATGCGTCATCGAACGTCGCGGGGGGGACGTTGCCCGCCAGTTCGTCGTTATAATAGCGCTCGATGCCCGACGCGCCATAGATGGGACTGTAATAGCCCAGGAACGACGCGATGGACGGATATTTGTTGGTGGCATATTCGCGCCGCCAGCCGCACGGCGAAGCGGGATCGCGCACCGACCAGGCCAGCGGCGTGCCGTTGCGGTCATAGATGGTGCCGCGCTGCGGCGTCTGGGACGCGATGCACGGTTTGTGGCTCTGATAGTCGTTTTCAAACTGGCCCGGCCCTGGGGGGCTGGTCGGCCAAAAGACCTGCCAATAGACCAGGAAGCCACTGACCACCACGAACAGGACCACGAAGAAATTGAGCAAGCGTCGGATTTGCAGTTCTATCGCCATCGTTTTTCTGCACCCATCTCAACTACACCAGCGAGTTATGCATGTTGCACACCAGATCTGACGCGCAAACCCCTGCAATCGTTGCAGGTGCTCGCATCTGTCACCCATTGGGGAACTGCGGGTCCACCAGCGGCAGCGCATATTCATAGAGCGATTCCGTGATGGGCGCTTGATACGCCGCCTCGCCCGCAAACTCTTTGTTGACGATGATCACCAGCTTCGGCGGATTGGTTGTCGGGTTGGCGGTGTCATCCGGTGCCAGCGAGATAATGGTGGCGTGCGGCTGTGTGTTGTTGATGCCGGTTTGCGCGGTGCCGGTCTTGGCCCCTTCCATCACCGGCGAGTTCGGCGGCGGCGCAAAAGCCGAGCCACTGGCACCGATGGAGCCATATTGCACGACCGCGCGCATGGCATCGCGCACGCCGACGGCGGTGGTCTGCGACATCACCTGACCTTGCAGGTGCGGCGCGGTCGGCTTGACGCTTGCCACATCCACACCGTGCGGCACCACCTTCCACAGCAGATGCGGCGCATAATACGCGCCATCGGCGGCGACCGCGCTGGTGATGACGGCATCTTGCAGCGGCGTCACCAGCAGCGTGCCCTCACCAAAGCCCACTGTCGCGAAATCCACGTTATCGCGGTCCCAGGTCTGTTGCTGTTGCGGCAGATAGACCCAGCTATGCGCCACCGGAATATCGAACGGAATGTCGTTCACGGTGCTGCCATAGCTCAGGCCGAATTGCCCGGCTTTTTGCAGATAGGTCTGCTTGCCTACCATCGTCGCCAGCCGCGCGAACACCACGTTGTCGCTATAGGCATAGGCATCCACCAGATTCAGCGGGAAGCTCGGCGGCTTCGGCCCATGCGTATAGGCATCCAGGTTGTTGGACGTGATGGGGAAGCCATCGACGGTATACGATAACGCGTCGGCTTGATCGAACGTCGTATTATGCACGTCCATGCCGCTTTCCAGAGCCGTGATGAGCGTCAGCGTCTTGAAGACGGAACCGGGCGGCAAAATGTCGGCCACCGGACGGTTGATGAGCGGCTTGTTGGGATCTTGCAGCAGTTGGTTCCAATATTCCTGGCCGACCGTCAGCCCGGTGCCGTCGCCAGCGTCGGTGTGATCCACCAACGTATCGTTGTTATAGCCGGGATAGCTGACATAGGCCAGCAGCTCGCCGGTGTGCGGATCTTCCACCAGAATGCTGCCCGGCGGCTCGTTCTTGCCGCGCTGCAACAGATCCGCACCATAGAGCGCGACGGCTTTCGCCTGGATGCGCTCGTCGATGGTCAGATAGATATCGCTGCCATAGGTTTTGAGATGCTCCGCCTTATTCAAAAGGTCTTGCAGCCCATTGCGGATGCCCGGCGCGACCGATTTCGAGGTGTTGCCGCTGAGCAGATCGTCATACGCCGCTTCCAGGCCGGTGACGCCGAAACCTTGAGGATCGTAATAGCCAATGAGCGGCGCGAGCGAGGGATCGGTGTAATGGCGTCGCCAGCCGCAGGGCGAGGTATCATCCGGCACCGACCAGGCCAGCGGCACGCCGGTGCGGTCATAGATGGTGCCGCGCTGGGGCGTTTCATCCCGTACGCAGTGGCGCGGATTATATGCCGAGGTGGTCAGCGCCTCGGCTTCCGGCGTGGCCTGCAAAAAGACCAGATCTGCCGAAATGGCGAGGAATAACACCAGAAACACCATCAGCACGCGGCGATAGGGAATCTCGACCTGCATAGCGGCCCTCCGCTTCAACCCAAGATGAGTCCACCCCGAATGGTAGCATGCCCGATCCTGGCTGTCAAAGCATAACGCGGTGAGATGCCCAACACTGTGACAACTTCACACCACATCCGTCTCATCGCTCTCGTAGCATGGGACCTGTTCTAAAACAACTTAGAAACACCTGTAAGGAATCTGTACGAGCCAGCCCAATGAACTGTTTCCGCCCCGATTTTCTACGCAAATTCCAATCTTCGGGTCGTATCGTCTCTTTATCACTAAACGATCCTCGTATGGCATGAGAGGAGCATATGCATGATCGACTCGACGATAGATGTTCCCCAGCCGGAACCACGCCTGCGCAAAGATGAGGCGCTGGCGCGCGTGAAGCAACTCAAACGCTGGGTGGTGGGCAGCAGCGTGGCCGTCTTTCTGGCGCTGATCGCGCTGATCACCATGCGCACGTTCAACCTGAGCCTGCCCAGCATCGGCACCAATGATGATGCGACGCAAAATCAGCAAAATCAAGGCGGCAACTTCTTTGACCAGGGTGGCAGCCAAAACAGTGGAGGCAGCTATGGCGGCACAGGATCTTCCCCAGTCACCGGCTCCGGATCATCCTAGTTATCAGGTGCCGGAAGGATGCGGACGGGCAAGCTGGCGGGCGATGGGCACGACGCTGCTATTGTGCGCGCCACTCGCTCATCTGAATGAAGCCGAGTGCCTGGCGCGTGATTTGTTCACCACGTGGGAAGGTGTGCTGAGCCGGTTCCGCGATGATAGCGAACTGAGCGTGCTGAACCACCATGCCGGGCGAGCGATGAAGGTGAGCGATCTGCTCTGGCGCGTGCTCATCACTGCGCTTGACGCCGCCCGCGCCACCGGTGGCCTCTATGATCCTGCATTGGGCCGGCAGATGATCCGCATCGGCTATGACCGCAGTTTCAACGAAATCACGGACGGCGTCGTTCCTGAAGCGAATATTTTTCCCCTGCCGGGTGGTGGCTGGCAGCGCGTCCAGCTTGATGACGCCACGCATATGGTTTGTCTGCCCGCCGGCATTGCACTGGATTTCGGGGGCATCGCCAAAGGCATGGCGGTGGATGCCGCCATCGCGTTGCTGGCGGAGCGCGGCATTTCGCCGGTGCTGCTCAACGCCGGCGGGGATCTGGCCGTGCAAGGCGCGCCGAAAGAGGGCTGGGGCGTTGCGCTGCCAGGCGGGCGCGTCATCACCCTCACCGGCGGCGCGCTGGCGACATCGGGCATCGACCGGCGGGCGTGGCAACAAGGAGCGCGGCAGCGGCACCACATTATCGATCCGCGCACGGGCGAGCCGGTGGCAAACGGCGTCGTGGCGGCGACAGCAGTGGCGCGGCGGTGCGCCCAGGCCGAAGTCGCGGCGAAGGTCGCATTGATCCTGGGGGAACGTGATGGACTGGCATTTTTGCAGCGCCATCGCCTCGCCGGGCAACTGCTTTTGCGCGACGGTCGAATCCTGGCCACTGATGGCTGGCCCCTGGATAGCGAGGTAACATCATGAGTTTCTGGCAAGCGGTCACCTGGGAAACTGCTCGCGCGAGCGGCCTGGTGGCCTATCTGCTGTTCACCGGCTCTGTGGCGGTGGGGCTGGCGCTGACGCAACACTGGCAATCCGCCCGCTGGCCGCGCCTGATCAACGCCGAGATGCATAACTTCCTGGCGCTGGCCGGTTTGGTCTTCACAGCGCTGCACGTGCTGGCCGTCGCGGTCGATCCTTTCACTCATTTCGGCCTGGGCGCGGTGCTGCTGCCGTTCGTCAGCACGTATCGCCCGCTGTGGATGGGCCTGGGCACCACCGGGCTATATCTGGGCTTGGCGATTCTGGTGAGCACATGGTTGCGCCCACGCATCGGTTACACATGGTGGCGGCGCATTCACGTGCTGACGCTGGTGGGCTATGCGCTGGTGACGTTGCACGGCCTGGGGACTGGCTCCGACACGCGCACCTGGTACGGCCTGTTGATCTATGGCGGCAGCGTGACGCTGATCGGCGTGCTGCTGCTCAACCGCCTGCTGGTGCCGGCCACCGAGCGCGGCAAGTCGCATCCCGTCGTCGCCGCCTTCGCCGGCCTGGGATTGCTGGCGCTGGCCCTGTGGGCGCTGCTGGGACCGCTGCAACCGAACTGGAGCGCGCTGGCGGGCGGCAGCCGACCCGCAACGGCAAGCGTGGGCAGCACGCAGAGCAGCAACGTCACTCAGGCCGCGACAGGCGATCCTTTCAAAAGTGGCTTCAGCGATACCGTCACCGGCACACTGTCGCAGACGAATCCCGATGCGTCGGGCAATGTGACGCTGACACTGCACATGACGCTCAACACCATAGCCGGCGGCGTGGTGCAGGTGCAGGTGCAGGCACAACAACTGAACGATGGCAGTCTGAGCGTCGGCACCGGCACAGTCACGCTCGGCACGTCAACCAAGCCGGATCTCTATTCCGGCACGCTCGGTTCGCTGGAAGGCGACCGCACATGGCGCGTGCAAGCGCAGCTCAGCAACGGCGGCACGCGATTGCAGGTAAACCTCGCCTTGCGCTTCACTGGTGACACCACCTTCCAGGGGCAAATCGACGCGACGCCAACCACATCTTCCTCAAGCCTGTCAACCATCCAATGAGCGCTTCATTCACCAAAATTCCACCGTCCTGAGGCCCTGCCCATGCTATAATAGTTCTCGGCAACGATGATATCGCTAGCGGAGAAAGCCGGGCCAAAGGACATGCGCGGGAATTTCGGGCGACAGATGGGATGGTTGGGAGGTGTCCTGCTGATCATGCTGGCGCTGGCGGGCTGCGGACCGGATCTCGCCCTGCTGGACTCGCCACATGACCTGTACATCACCGCCATCGCGCTCGACGGGCCGCAGAGCGGGTATGCAGTGGGCTTGCAGCCGAGCAAAGGGCGCGCCGTGTTGCTGCGCGAGAACAACGGCACATGGCAGCTTGATCCTGACCAGCCGCCGGTGCAGCAGGGTGACGCGCTGAAAGCCATCGCCATTGCCGGTGGCGTGCTGTGGGTGGGCGGCGCGCGCACCGACGCCGCGCATGGCGACGCCACGCAAGAGAGCGGCTTCGTCTTTGCGCGTGGGAGCAACGGCGCGTGGCAGCGCCAGCAATTCGGCGCGCCGATCAATGGTCTGGCCTTCACCAGCGCGACAGATGGCTGGGCGGTGGGCGACGGCGGCGCGCTCTATCACGACCACGCCGGCACCTGGACGCAGTTCCCCAACAACATGAGCAACGATCTCTATGCCGTCGCGGCCCGCGCGCCAGACGACGTATGGGCGGTCGGGGAAGAGGGCGCGTTCGTCCATTTTGACGGCACGGCCTGGCACCACCAGGAGCATTTCACCCACATCAACGTCTATGGTCTGGCACTCACAGCGGATGATGGCTGGGCGACCGGCGACAACGGCACCATGATCCGCCTGGGCAGCAACGGCTTGTGGGGCGAGATCACCGCGCCGATCAATGTTACCGGGCGCGCAGTGGCCATCGCCGACGGCACGGTGTGGGTGATCGGCGATCACGGTCTGGTGGTTGAGCGCACGCCCGACGGGCAATGGCACCAGATCCCCGCGCCCGCCGACGCGCAACTCAACACCATCGCTGTCACCCCCACCGGCACGGTATGGATCGGCGGCAATCTCAGCCAGGATACGATCTTCAACCTCACCAACAACACCTGGCGCGCGGTCCCCGTCGCACTCAATTAATGCTTGCCGGCCATTCGTCTCAGTCCTTCCGGGCAATTTGACGCGAGATGTGCTATAATAGACGGGCAATGCATCGATTCCCGATGCATGTCGCCCTTGTCAGCCAGCGCCGGGGACTCATCGCGCCTCCGTATGGCGAAGGATATCACCGAAAGGACCCCGACCGAGATCTCATGAAAGAGAAACTGCATCCGCAATATACCGAGGCGACCGTCACCTGCGCCTGTGGCAACACCTTCAAGGTGGGCAGCACCAAGAAAGTGCTGAAAGTGGACGTGTGCTCGAAGTGCCACCCCTTCTATACCGGCCAGCAGCGCATCCTTGACACCGCAGGCCGCGTGGAGCGCTTCCGCAAGCGTTTCAACCTGGAAGACGAAAACCTCTAGGTTTTGTTTGCTGCACCACCTATCCCCTCTCGCGCATTCAGCCGAGAGGGGATTGTTCCATCGGGTGATGCCAGCGCGAACAAGAGCGGGATGAGTCATTTTTCCCATCGCTTGCCAACGGCGTTATGATTGGGCATAACTATGCTATAGCTTCCTCAGTGGGCTATATCACCAGACTGTATTATGTATCAGAGAGGAACGCATGATGTCTCGCGCACAGGTTGAACAATTAGAAGAAGCTGAGCAACTGCTCGCAACTGTCATCGCCATTCTGGAACACAATCAGGACCACCTGGCAACCACGCATTCGCCGCAAACGCTAAAAAAACGCCTGACAACGCTGCACCATCTGCGCAAAGAACTCCGCCGGGACGTGGCACAAGCCCACCAAGCCGGGCAGCGGGCTTAGCGCTGGCGGCAAGGTTGTGGGGCGGGAACGTTTTGCGTCACGCGGAGTGGCACAGATCAACGGTAAAGGAAATCAGGGCGACCTTGACATCGCCCCCACTAAAAAGATATCGTTAATAGGGACAACCACATACGCACTGCAACGGGAGCTTGGGGCAGCCAGGCTGAGAGGGCGGACGATCTGCCGCCGACCGTGAAACCTGAACTGGGTAATGCCAGCGTAGGAATTGCCGTCGCACGCTATCCTCTCACCTGCGCCCCCCGCAGGTGTTTTTGTTGCCTCCAGTATCCAGCCCGCGAAGGCGGTGGGGGAGGCATGCCTCACCCCTAAGCGGTGGCGGAACGCCCTTAGGCGCTCGCCGGCTTTTCCCTGCGTGGAACGTGAAAGTGAGGGGATTCTCGCATGCTGGATATCACCGCGTCCTTCCAGCATCCTAGCAGTGATCGTGCACCAAAACCCGGCGAGCAGTGTATTGCCGCCATGAATGTCAGCCACACCTATCGCGGCGATGACGGGCAGCGGGTCGCGGCGTTGCGCGATGTGAGCCTGAGTGTCGCGCCGGGCGAATTTGCCAGCGTCATCGGGCCGAGCGGCTGCGGCAAATCGACCTTGCTGGGCATCCTGGCAGGGCTGGATGCCCCCACCGCCGGGGTTGTGCTGCTTGACGGCCAGCCCACCACGCCGCGTCAGCGTCTGGGGCGCATCGGCCTCATGCCCCAGCGCGATCTGCTGCTGCCCTGGCGCACGGCGCTGGGGAATGCCGTCGCCGGGTTGCGGGTGCACGGCGTGCCGGGCAACATCGCCCGCGCTCAGGCGCGCGACCTTTTCGCCCGCTTCGGTTTATCTCAGTTCGAGCGAGCATATCCCCATGCCCTGTCGGGGGGGATGCGCCAGCGCGTGGCATTGGTGCGCGCCGCCCTGGCCAGCGGCCCCGTGCTGCTGCTGGACGAACCCTTCGGCGCGCTGGATGCTCTGACGCGGGCGGATCTGCGTCACTGGCTGCTGGAAGCATGGCAAGGGTTGGGCAAGACCATCATCCTGGTGACGCATGACGTGGATGAGGCGCTGTTGCTGTCGGATCGCGTCTTCGTGCTGTCGCCACGCCCCGGCACTGTGCGCGCCGTCATCGACGTGGCCCTGCCGCGCCCGCGCGATCTGGCGGTGCAAGGCAGCGCGGAATTCGTTGAGCTGCGCCGCCGGCTGTTGACGGCATTGGAGGCGCAGCTGTGAACACGAGCATCACTCAACAGCGCATCGCCGCGTGGTGGAGCGGCATCCCCTGGCACCGGGCGGCGCGAACCGCCGGCAAAATCCTCGCGCCGCTGGCCGCGCTGGGGATCGTCCTCGGCGCGTGGCAGATCTATGTCACGAGCGCCAACATCAACGCGCTGATTCTGCCCGCGCCCTCGCAGATCGCTCAACACACCCTGGCGGACTGGGCGAACCTGCAACCGGCGCTGGTGGTGACGCTGCAAGAGACAGCCATTGGTTTCGCTTACGCGCTGGCCTTCGGGCTGGGAACCGCCGCGCTGCTGGATCTCATCCCCCCGTTGCGTGCGGCGCTGTCGCCGCTGTTCGTGGCGTCGCAGAGCATTCCCATTGTGGCACTCGCGCCGCTGCTGCAACTGTGGTTCGGCACCGATCTGACGGCGAAAGTCATCGTCATTGTGCTGGTGTGCTTCTTTCCCATCACCGTGGCCGGGCTGGACGGGCTGCGCGCCACCGAACCCGACCTCATCCGGCTCTATCGCAGCTTCGGCGCGTCGCTCTGGCAGATCTTCTATCTGGTGCGGCTCCCCAACGCGCTGCCAGCGATCTTTTCCGGCATCCGCATCGCCATCACCTATAGCGTCATCGGCGCGATCTTCGCCGAATACGTCGGGGCAGAGCAAGGGTTGGGCGTCTATCTGCGCGAGAAGCAGGCGGCATTCCGAGTGGATCTCGTCATCGGGGCCATCGCTGTCACCGCCATCGCCAGCGTCGCGCTCTTCTTGTTGGTGATGGTGATCGAGCGCGTCACCATCCCCTGGTTTTTCGCCGCCCGCCGCAAAGTGGCTGGAGGCGAAGGATGAAGATGAAGGACGAGACGCGAAGAACACGAAGGGTTTGAAGGACACGAGGAAAATGAAGGGGACGAAGAAGCATCAGGAATACCCAAAATCAGATGAAGATTCCAATGCAAATGCAATCTTCACGTCTCTTCGTTTCCTTCGCGTCTCGTCTTTTTCAGAGTAGGAGTATCCACATGGCAAGCATCACCATCGCCCTGGACTGGGCGGCAAATCCGAATCATAGTGGGCTGTTGCTGGCGCAGGCGCGCGGCTATTTCGCGGCGGAAGGCGTGGAAGCGCGCATCCTGCCGGCAGAGCGCGACCGCAGCGTGGTCGATCTGGTGCGCGCAGGCGCGGCGGATTTCGCTTATGCCTTCGCCGGCACAGTCATCGATCAGCGGGCGAAAGGCGTGCCGCTGGTGAGCGTCGCCGCTGTCGGCCAGCGCCATCACTCGTCGCTGGTCGCGCTGAAAGCGAGCGGCATCACGCGCCCGGCGGATCTTGCAGGCAGGCGCTACGCCAGCTTTGGGCATCCCGCGCTGGAACGAGCCGTTATCAGCGCGATGATGGCGCATGACGGCGCAACCGATCCCATGTTTGATCTGCGCGTGACGCGCTTCGCCTCGGTCGCGGGCTTGCAGGCCGGCGAATACGATTTCCTGTGGGTTTACGACGCCATCGAGGGCATGGAGGCGCGAGCGGCAGGGATCGAACTCGTTTCGTTTGCGCCGGGCGATTACGGCATTCCCAATTACAATGCGCCGGTGATTTTTGCTGCTGACGCGCTGCTGACCGATGCCTCACGCGCGGATGCCGCCCGCCGCGCATTGGCTGCCCTGCGGCGCGGTTATGCCGAAGCGGTGGCAGACCCAGATGGCACCGCAGGCGAGATCGTCTCAGCCGGTGCATCGCTCGGCGGGTGGTTATTCACCGATCCCCGCGCCACCGAACTGAGCCTGCGCGATCTCAGCCGTGAATGGCGCAATGATGTCGCTTCCTGGGGCATCCATCGCCTTGAAGACTGGCGTGGCTTCGCCCGCTTCCTGTGGCAACACAATGCGCTGGGCGAGATCCCCGAACCCGACTGCGCATCCTATTTCACCAACGCCCTGCTGGGCTGAAATGGTCATATAAGGAGTTTCACACCATGCAACCGTTACACCACACTCACTCCCGCATCCTTCTAGCCTGGAAGAGGTTCTTTCCCGAACTGAGGGGTTTTAGCCGCCGGCGGGCGTCCGGGCGAGGTATGTCATCACCTCTACGAACCCGCACAGCGATCTTTGCTTTCCCTCTCATCGCCCTGGCCCTGGTCACGCTCAGCGCGTGTGGGCCGGCTACGGCGACGGCAGGGCCACCAACCTCGGTGAAACTGGCGCTGGACTGGATCCCCAACACCAATCACACCGGCATCTATGTGGCCTTGCAGAACGGCTATTATCATCAGCGCGGGCTGAACGTCTCGCTGGTGCCATACGGCTCGACGTATCCTGAAACGCTGGTGGCGACGGGGCAGGCGCAGTTCGCCATCAGTTTCGAGGAATCGGTGGCCATTGACCGCGCCGCCGGGCAACCGCTGGTCTCACTGGCAGCGATCATCCAACATGACACGTCGGCGCTGGCGGTGCTGAAAAGCTCCGGCATTACGCGCCCGGCACAACTGGTGGGCAAGCGCTTCGCCAGTTCGGGCGATCCGGCTGAGCAGGCGGTCATCGACATCATGGAGGTCAATGACGGCGCGACGAAGCCGGGCTATCAATCAACGCTGGTGAGCGACGCCAACGTGTCGTCGCTGCTGACGGGCAAGTTTGATTTCGTCTGGATCTATGAGGGCGTGGAGGGCGTTCAGGCAAAAGATAAAGGCATTGCACTAAACTTGTTCAATCCCAGCGACTACGGCGTGCCGGATTTCTATTCGCCGGTGCTGATCACCAGCGAGCAGGAGATCAAGGATCATCCCGATATTGTGCGCGCGTTCGTTGCGGCGACGGCGCAGGGTTACACCTATGCCGTGCAGCATCCGCAGGCCAGCGCGGATATGCTGTTGCAGGGGGCAAAAGCGCAGGGTGGCACGCTCTTTGATTCGGCAAAAGTGGCATATGACAGCCAGGAGTTCCAGAGCGCGCACTACATCGCCGACGCGAAGTGCTGGGGCCTGCAATCCCTCACCACCTGGACGGATTTTCCGCGCCTGCTTTACCGTCACGGCGTGCTGGTGGACGCCAACAACAAGCCGCTGACGGTTGAGCCGGACTATAGCGCCATGTTCACCAACGCCTTCTTGCCCGCGTGCTGAGGGGAAGGACGGGAACGCGAAGGACAAGAAGATTGAGGGAGAGACACGAAGCTTTTTTGAGAAGGAAGAGCCATGCGAGATTGTCGTTCTCGTTGGCGAGAAGTCAATTTCGCTGTTTCTTCCTTCGCGTCACTTCGTCTTCTTCATCCCCTTCGCGTTCCCGTCCCGTTATCCCTGCATGATCTGATCGATGCGGGCGAGCACATCCGGGTTCAGGGTGAGGTCGGCGGCTTTGACGTTGTCGGCAACCTGGCTGGGGCTGGTTGCGCCGGTGATGACGCTGCTGACGCCCGGCTGGCGCAGCACCCAGGCCAGAGCCAACTGGCTGCGCGTGACGCCCAGATCATCCGCAACGGCTTTCAGGGCGCGCACCCGGCTGAGGTTCGCTGCGCTCAGCATCTGCTTGCGCTCTTCCTCGCCCCAGGGCGTGGTGGGCGGCTTGCCAAAGCGCGAGTCTGCCGGCGCGCCCTCATCATATTTGCCGGTGAGCACGCCCTGAGCCAGTGGCGACCACACCACCAGGCCGATGCCGCGTGGCTCTGTCACCGGCAAGATCTCCTGTTCCACGCGCTCGCGATAGAGCAGTGAATATTGCGGCTGCTCGACCTGGGGCGGGTAAAAGCCGTGCTTCTCGCACAGATCAGAGGCTGCCGCAATCTGCTCGCCGCTCCATTCCGACGTGCCCCAATAGAGGATCTTGCCCTGGTGGATCAGATCGTCCATCGCGCGCACCGTCTCGATCAACGGCGTTTCGGGATCGGCGCGGTGGCAGAAATAGATGTCGAGATAATCTGTCCCCAGGCGTTTCAGGCTGGCGTCGATGCTCTGCATGATATGCTTGCGCGACAGGCCGCGATCGTTCACATCATCACTCATCGGCCAGAAGAGCTTGGATGAGATCACCAGCGTGGAGCGTGGAAATTGTTGCAACACCGCGCCCATCTGGCGTTCGGCCTCGCCGCGCGCATAGACATCCGCCAGATCAAAGAAATTGATGCTGCTGTCATATGCCGCTTTGATGATCGCTTGCGCGGTGTCGTGTTCCATCTTGCTCGCGCCGAAATTGATCCAGCCGCCGAGCGAGATGGCGCTGACCTTCATCCCCGCGCTGCCCAAACGTCGATATTGCATGGTTGTTCCTCTGTGAGTTGTTGATGAATATGCGGCTCATGGGTGATGCCGCTCTGCTTCCCGTATTGTAGCTGTCACACAATCATCGCTGCAAATTTTCGTTGACGAGGGAGCGAGTTAGCTATATAATGCGCTAAAAAAGGGAGTGTTTGTTATGCAAGGGGTAGTTGCGACCATCTCGCTCTTAAGCGCTGGTTTGATAGGCGGCGCAGTTTTCTGGATCATCGCTACCGCCGCGCTCATCTATGTGATCAAACAGGCACAGCAACGGGCGGCAGGCCAGCCTGGGACTATTCTTTTCGCGCACAAGCCAATGCGCATGCTCGGCGCGAGCATCGGTGTAGCATTGGCGCTGGTCTGGTTGGCCGTCTCCGCAGATGATGCATGGCTGATCAGAATTGCATTGATAACACTTTTTTTCGCCCTCGCCATCTACATCGCTTTTGCTGTCAGCTCGCTCCCTTTTTGGACTGCTGATAATACAAGTCTGACGCGCCATCTATTGATGGCCCAAAAGACACTCCGCTGGGATGAGATTGACTGGGTATATGGCGTTCAAAATACCGCGACGAGACGTGGCGGGCGCGGCGTGACCGAACAAAAACTGATCGTTGAGGCAGGTCCGCGCCGGCGCATCGTCATCACCATGAATGCACTCGGCACTTCGCCTGGCGCATCGCTCAAGATCCAGAGCTTCATTCAAGACCATGCCAAGCAGGCGGTTCTGGGGTTTGGACGCATCCATGAGGTGGAACGACGCCGCGCCGCAGCGCGAAACCGCGCCTGACGCGGCCATGCCGGGAAAATCTTCCTAGTCAGGACTCTCGGCACTTGCCGATCTCCTCGTTCCTTGCTACAATGCGGACGGCTGAGCGGTCAATCTGGCAAGGAAAAGGTGCTGATCGGCATGATTCAACGCTTTCAAAAAGCGCTCGATGCATTCATTGAAAATTTTCAGACGCGCTGGGAAACACAGCCGGGTTTCCGCAGCACATGGAGCATCGTGGGCAGCGCGACAGCGTTGATCATCTTGTGCAGTTGCGCCCTGCTCGGTTCAAACGTGCTTTCGGGCTATTTCAGCGGCCCTTCCAGCCCTGGTCAGGCGAAAGTTATCATCATTAACAACAACAACGCGGGGACCACGTTCCCCATCAGCACCGATCAACCCGCCGCCACGCAAATCCCGCTCACAGGCGGCACGCCGGTGCCGACCGTTCCCTTCGCGCCGACCGCCACGCCCAAAGCAACGCCTTTCGGCACCACGCCCACGCCTTCCGCAACCGCGACACCGCAGCCGGGTGCGACGGATACGCCGACCCCATCGTCAAACCTCACGGTCACTGCATCGCCGGCAGGGCCGTGGGTTGCCGGGCAGCAAGCCAGCATCAGCCCCATCACCACCGCGCCGCCGCAGCCCAACGCGCAGATGCAAATCGATTTCCAATTTGGCAGTAGTCCCAATTGCACGTTAAACGGCCAAACGGTGCAGTTGGACGACAATGGCGCGGCCACATCCCCGACCCAGCTTTCACAGCCGATTCCATCCTGCGTTCACGGCATGAGCGTGCCGATCACGGCGACATTCAGCGTCAACGGCTTGACCTATACCAACTCCAGCTTTGGCACAGCCAGCGGCCCGTAGTGGCATAATGCGAGTTGCGCGTGTATCCTGAACATCCAGTGCAGCCACACTGGACGGTGTGGCCCTCAGGCTCTTAGGCGCGGTTTGAACGGCTGGCTCGTCTGACGACGGCATGAGTCTCTCTTGTTTGACGCCTGGGCGAGCGTTCGCTACAATCAGCATATCAGGATGCTAGAAAGTGAAACGCTCGTATGCGACTGAACCATTCTTCGTTGCGCTTGCGCCTGCTGAGCGTGGCCGGCGCGCTGGCGGTGCTGCTCGCGCTGATCGCCGGCGCGCTCGCGTTGCATGCGAGCACGAAGTTTCGTGGCGGCAAGGCGCAGGCAACGGCGACACCACTGCCAGGGTACGCCGCCGGCATCCCTGGGCGAGGGTGCGATAAAGGGGATGCGCGCTGGTCGGCCACGCAGCCTGTCACAGTCACCTGCGCGCGTGACGGCGTGCAACTGGCGATGCCGCGCGACGATGATTCCTTGCAAGGAATTACCTTTCATCCGGCCCATGACGCCATTCCATTGAGTTATCGCGTGGCGTATACCGGCACGATGATGCGTGGCGACGACAACCTGCGCATGGTCCTGACCCTTCATGAGCAACAGCCGGGGGCGCAGGTCTTTGAAGTCGCCACCGATGGCTTTTGGAGCATCTATCGCCTTGACACCAATGGCCATGTCGGGCGCTCGCTGAGCGTCGGCTTTTTGCCGCAGCCGCTCGCCACCATGACGCTCAGCGCCGAGGTTGACGGCGCGGTGATGCATTTCGCGCTCAACGGCCAGCCGCTCGCCACCGTCACCGATCCCTCGTATCTTTCCACCGCATCCATCCTCATCGGCATGCACGATCCGCTCAGGACTGCGCCGTTCGCCGTGCGGCTGAGCAACTTCAGCTATACGCCGCTGCCGTCACCAGCCTTGAGCACGTCCGCAGCGGTCGCCACTGCCACCGCACAGGCGAACCAGCAGGCGGCCACGCCCTATCGCGCCGCCACGCCTGGAAATGGGTGCGATCATGGCGGGGCGCAGTGGTCGCCCATGCGCATCAGCGGCGATGGCGCGACGACGCTCACCTGCACCAGCGTCGGCATGCGGCTGGCGCATACCCACTACACCGGCTATATCGGTCAGGAGCAATTCTACTGGCTGGATGGCAACTTTCCGAAGAATTACAGCGTTGCCACGGACATCACCTTCACCGATGTCAACGGCGAGTGCGGCACCATCATTGTGCGCCGCGTGGAGCTGGCGGGCTATAGCTTCCGCGTCTGCACCAATGGCTTTTGGGGCATCAGTCACTATGACGCTTCGGGCATGGTCACGGATGTGAATGACGGTACCACCGCGCCCAAACTGCATTACACCGTTGAAGTGACCGCCATCGACGAGGCGATCAATCTGGCAATCGACGGCGTGCAGGTCGGTGGCGTCATCGCCCCCAGCAGCGACACCCAGACCGATTTCATCACCCTCGCGCTGGATGTCGGCTCCAGCGGCGGCGTCGGCAACGCCACGTATAGCAACTTCGTGTTCACGCCGCTCCTTGTGAAGTAGGAAGCTACATGTTATATTGGATAATAACTTCGGGATCATGTGAGTCTATTTTTGCTCGAAAGAAAGGCTGTCTATGCCAAAGCAACCGATAGCTGAAATATTTGGCTTTCCTATCAATAATCTTTCTCCTGAAGCCGTTCGTTATCGAACAAAACGGTTATGTCCCTTCAATAACAAAGTTCCTAATTGCACAAAAGATAAAGCTGAAGATCCACTTGGAGTATGCAGTATTTTCGAGGGTGAAAAAGTCGTCGTGACTTGTCCGATACGATTTCGACAGGATTGGATATTGGTCGATGCGGCGGCAGGGTTCTTTTTCCCGCCAGATGCAAAATGGACATCCCTCACTGAAGTTCGACTCGATGACAAACAGGGCAAAACCGCCGGCAACATTGATATCGTCCTTCTCTCATACGATGATTCCGGTAAGGTTGTGGATTTTGGCGCTCTTGAAGTGCAGGCTGTATATATTTCAGGGACCATACGCAGTGCTTTCAAGTATTATATGAGCGATCCCATATCTCATGTGAATATGGATTGGTCCAAACAGCGCAACTATCCCCGCCCTGATTATGTTTCCTCTTCTCGAAAGCGATTAGCGCCCCAATTACTGTTCAAAGGTGGCATTCTCCATGCTTGGAATAAGAAACAAGCGGTTGCTGTTGATAAAAACTTTTTTGCGACATTGCCTCAAATGGATGAAGTACCGCAAGAAGAAGCCGAATTGGCGTGGCTTATTTATGATCTCCAACTCGATTCGGTCTATAATCGTTACCAGCAATATCTCGTCAATACGGTTTACACCCGTTTTGAATCGGCGCTCAAGCGGTTAACTGTTGCTGAACCTGGGGATATTACCCAGTTTATAGCAAAACTTCAGAAGCGGCTTCAGAAAGAGCTTGATGCTGGTGAAAGTTTATCTCCCACCGTACCAACC
>JAJPKG010000219.1 GCA_021323815.1 Pseudomonadota bacterium | reverse complement strand
TACCGCTGGTGCAAAGATGGCAGATGGGCACGCATCCGCCAGGTGTTGCTGGAGCCGGCTATTGCTTCCTCTGCTTGAGGCCGCTAAGTGTCACTGTAGTACTAGGGAGACATGGCTTCGGCTGTGCGCCTCTCTTCGCCAGACTTCGTTCCAAGTAGAGCACCGAATCAACCAAAAATACAACCTCTGGTTACAACCGTTGCCTGCCCTTTCATCCGCATGGCCTCAAGGCACAGCGGCTTTACGGGCTTCGTGTAAGGTAGGATTTTATCTTTCGTAACACAGCGCGGGATTCTTCTTTGAAGGAGCATCGCTTGGCGAGCGAGCAGAGCGGCACTGTGAGGTGAGACACATTTCGGGGTGGGTGTCCCACGATTTTCAGATGAGGGGTCATATTGAGCACATCGGGGCAAAACTGTTGCAATTGACCGCACGGAACGCTGGTGCTACACTCTGTGAAAGGGACGAGTTCGCTCGGTCAGTTTCGCCTGGTGCCGGCTTGCGCAATGATGCGGGCACCGGGGTTGTCGTTATCTTGGAAAGGAGCGTGGCACCCTCGCGGCAGGTTTGCGAGGGGGTCCAACCACTCACGTGATCAAAGAAGAAATGCCATCTGCGTCGGTGCAGATGATCCAGTCCTTGACCGAGCGGGTCGTTTCCAACGTCAAGCGGGTGATCGTCGGCAAGGATGATGCCGTGCGCTTGACGCTGATCGCCGTGCTGAGCCAGGGTCACGTGCTCATTGAGGATGTGCCCGGCGTGGGCAAAACGGTGCTGACCAAAGCCATCGCACGGTCCATCGGCTGCTCGTTCAAGCGCATCCAGTTCACGCCGGATCTGCTGCCCAGCGACGTGACGGGCGTCTCGATCTTCAACCAGAAAACCGACAATTTTGAGTATCGTCCGGGGCCGATCTTCAGCCAGTTTGTGCTGGCCGACGAGATCAATCGCGCCACGCCAAAGACGCAGTCCGCGTTGTTGGAAGCGATGGAAGAGGGTCAGGTGACGGTGGATGGCACGACCTATCGGCTGCCGACGCCGTTCCTGGTGATGGCGACACAGAATCCCATCGAATATGAAGGCACGTTCCCGCTGCCCGAAGCGCAGTTGGACCGCTTCCTGATGAATATCAGCCTGGGATATCCGCAGCCCGCCGATGAGGTGGCGGTGCTGGAACGCCAGCAATTCGCGCACCCGCTGGATTCGCTGAATCAGGTGATCTCGGCGGATGAATTACAGCAGGTGCAGACGGCGGTGCGCGAAGTGGTGGTGAAACGCGAGATCGCGCAATATATCGTAGACATCGTGTCGGCGACGCGGCAGCATCCGAATGCGTATCTGGGGGCCAGCCCGCGCGGCTCGCTGGCGCTGTATCGCACGTCGCAGGTGCTGGCGGCGATGCGCGGGCGCGGCTATGTGCGCCCCGACGATGTGAAGCTGCTGGTGCCGGCAACGCTGTCGCATCGCATCATCGTCGCGCCGGCGGCACGACAGCGGCGCGTCACAGCAACGTCGATCCTTGAAGAAGTGCTGGGGCAGGTGGCCTCGCCGGATACCCCGGCCAATTTCAGGCGGTGATCAGCTATGCGTCCCTGGCAACTGTATGTCACCATCGGCATCGTCGGGGTGGCGGCGCTGGCCTCTGGCTGGCGACCGATGTATTTGATCTTTTGGGTGCTGGTGCTCAGCGTGATCGGGTCGGCGCTGCTTTCCGTGTGGGGCAGCAGCGGTCTGGCCTTTGCGCGCACCCTGCCCGGTGGGCGCGCCAACATGGGCGAGATTCTGGAAGAACGGCTGCGGCTGGAAAACCGCTCGCGCATGCCAAAGTTGTGGGTGCAAGTGACGGATAATTCGACGCTGCCGGGGCATCACGCGGGGTATGTCGCCAGCATGGGCGGGCGCAAGCGCATCGACTGGCGCGTGCGCACGGCCTGCACACGGCGCGGACGCTTTTTCCTGGGTCCGGTGACGGCCACCATCGGCGATCCGCTGGGGATTTATACGCGCACAATACCCCTCGCAAGCCAGCGTGAACTGCTGGTGCTGCCGCGCATCTTGCCGATCAAGCAGTTTTCCCTGTTTCCGGGGTCCATGCCGGGGCGCGGTCGCGGATCGCAGCGTTCGCTGCACGTGACGACCAACGTGGTGACGGTGCGCGAATATGTGCCGGGCGACGCGCTCTCGCGCATTCATTGGCCGACCAGCGCGCGCACCGGGCAATTGATGGTGAAAGAGTTCGACCTTGATCCGACCATCGACGTGTGGGTGGTGCTGGACCTGGATGAACGCTTTCAGGCGGGGCATGGCGAGCAATCGACCGAAGAATATGGGGTAACGATCGCGGCGACACTGGCGAACTATTTCCTCTATAACGATCTGTCGCTCGGTCTCATCGTCAATGATGGGCATGACAATGTGCTGCCCATTGATCGCGGCGTGCGCCAGCTTGATCGCTCGCTGGAGATGCTGGCGGTAGCTACGGCGAATGGTTCGCCGCCGCTGGCGGAGACCCTGAACGTGCACGAGACGAAATTTATGCGCAACAGCGCGATGGTCATCATCACCACCTCGCCTGAGGTCGAATGGGCCGTGGGCCTGCGGCAGATGGAGCGGCGCGGGGTGCATGCCAGCGTCATTCTGATCGATGCGCAGAGTTTTGGGGCGGCGCGCAGCCAAAAGGATGCCAAAGAATTTCTCATCGGTGCGGGCATTCCAACGATGACGATTCACCAGGGACAAGAGTTGCTGGAAACGCTGGAAACCAGCGAGGCGCTGCGATAAAGGAAGGCAGTCATGGCGACGACAACGACGGCAGCCGAAGAAGAGAAAAAGCTGCCTTTTCCTTTAAGCCCTGCGGAGGGGTGGACCACCGTCATTTTTGCGGCGGTGCTGGTGCTGATCACCGTCGGCTGCATCCAGAGCCTGCAATGGACCAGCGGGTCAGACATCTTGACCGCAACGACGCTGGTGGGCATGGCACTGGGCTTCATTCTGGCCAAGCAGCATTGGGTGCCGCAGTGGTTGGCGGATATTCCGGCGCTGGCGCTGGGCGTGTTGTTCGCGTTTTATCAGACGGCGCGGGCGGACGAAGACGGCCACTTGAGGGTTTTGTGGCAACACCTCTCAGCGTGGATTGCGAGCGCGCGTGCTGGCCAGGCCAGTTCTGATGACGCGATTTTCCTGCTGTTTCTGGCCGTGCTGACCATGTTGCTGGGTTATGTCAGCATGTGGCTCATTTTCCGCTCGCGCAGTCCGTGGCTGGCGGCAGCGGCGAACGCGGTGGTGTTGCTGATCAATCTGAACTACGCCACCGATGACAAAGTGATCTATGCGGTCTTGTTCATGATGATGGCGCTGCTGCTGATCGTGCGGTTCAATCTGGTGGAGCGCATGCGCATCTGGAAGCGGAAAGGGCTGCGCTATCCCTCAGAGCTGAGCTGGGATTTCATGCAGGCGGGGGTGATTTTCACGATTCTGGTGATCATCGTCGCGGCGATCTTGCCAAGCCGGCTGGTCAATGTGCAGTTGCAGAACCTGTGGAATGGCCCCAACTCGCCCTGGACGAATGTGCAAAATACGTTCTCGCGCTTGTTTCACGTCGATGGCGGCAACGGGAATGGCCATTCGCGCGTCGCTTTCGGCGGCAGCCTGACCATTCAGGGCAATGTGAATTTGCCTGATACGCCGGTGTTCAGTTACACCACCACAGATACGAGCCATAGCTATCTGGAAGCGCTGACGTTCGATCATTTCGACGGGCACACATGGACGGAGACGACGGACGGGCGCGTGACGACCCAGCTTGCGCCAAACACCCCCATCACACCGGAAACGACGGTTTACAAGGCGGTCCGCTCGATCATTCACGTGATCACCGCGCCGGATGGCTCTTATATCTATGGTCCAGGGGAGCCGGTGATGTTTTCGGTGCCGGTGACGGTGCACAGCGACGGCATCCCGCTGAGCCAGGGCGATCAAGGGGGTGGGTCGTTCACGGATTGGATGGGCAACCCGCCCTTGAAGGATGGCCAGGATTACACGGTGCAGTCGGTTGTCTCGAACGCCACCGTTGACGCGCTGGAACAGGTGCCTGATCCTACGCAGAAGCCGGCTATTTACCCGGCAGCATTGCTGGCGCGTTACACGCAGCTGCCCGGTGATCTGCAAGATCCCACGAACACGGTGCGCCTGACCGCGCTCAAATGGGCGCAGGGGGGCAAAACGATGTATGATCGCCTCAATCTGATCATCGGGGAATTTGAGCATCGGTTCAAGTATAATACGAGCAATCCGCCGGTGCCGTCAGATACAGATGCAGCGGTATGGCTGCTGAAAGTCAATCAGGGCTATTGCACGTGGTTTGCCACTGGGTTTGTGATGATGGCGCGCGAGTTGGGATATCCAGCGCGGGTTGTTGAAGGGTTCATCGGCGGCGATTATGATAATCGCACAGCAACCTATGTGGTGAAAGGGACGGCGGCCCACGCGTGGGCGCAGGTCTATTTCCCCGGCCTGGGGTGGATCAACTTTGAGCCGTCGGCATCGTTCAGTTCGTTCATCCGTCCGACGAAAGGCAACGGTGGCACGAATGCGCCACCTGATCCCATCATCAATCGCCCCGGCCACTCAACGGTGGCACCGGGACACCGCAGCAATAACTCCGGCAATTCGGAATCGACGCCGGGCGTGGGCCTGGGCGGCGGCAACGGCGCGCCGAACGCGGTCGCTATTTCGCTGAGCATGTTGATCGCCTTCCTGCTGTTGCTGGCACTGGCGGTGGTGATGTGGTGGCGGCTGCTCTTCCGCAAACTTTCGCCGATTGGGAGAACCTTTGCGCGGATGGCGGTGCTGGGGCGCATGGCGGGCGTGACGCCGCGCCCGGCCCAGACGGCGGCGGAATATGGCGCGTCGCTGGCGGCGCAGATGCCGGAACAGCGCGCGGAGATCGAGACGATCACGGAGTTGTATGTGCGCGAGCGCTGGGCACCCGAAGCGCCGGACCCGGCGGCACTGGGCGACCGCTGGCGCGCCGTGCGCGACCGCTTATTCCAGCGGATCGTGCGGCGTGTGCCGCGCCGTTTTTGGTAAACACCTTTTCCTGATGCCACGCCTTCGTCCGGCTGGTCCGTCTTCCTCCTCAGCCGGATGGGGGCGTGGTGTGTGAAGAAGCGATTGACGCCGGCAGTGAGCGAGGGGGCGGTTGAGGACGTTTTAGCAAATAGCGCCCGCCGGGAGCTAAACCTCCCGGCTCGGAACAGAAACCCCTCCGGGCTAGAGTACGGAATAGATGGTAATGGATAGCGTGAGATCTTGTAGATTTAACATAAACGTGGCACAATGGGGAAAATCGCGCGCGGGTTGAGCCGGCAATGGGGCCGGATGTGACACCGCGTGGCTGCGCAAGGGGGAGCATCCATGAGCCAAGCGGTTGATCCGGCGGTTGTTCAGGCTCCGGTGGCGGACTCATCCAGCAAATTATTCCGGCGCTATGCAGGATATGTCTTTTGGTTGCTGTGGTTCACGAATTTCATCAATTATGTGGACCGCTATGCCTTCGCGGCGGTCTTGAAGCCGATTCGTGATGAATTTGGCCTGTCGGGCTTCCAAGAAGGGTTGCTGGCAACGGCGTTCCTGTTTGTGTATACAGTGGGCATTTTGCCGTTGGGATTGCTGGCGGATCGCATCAAGCGCAAGTTTGTGGTTGCCGGTGGCGTGACGTTTTGGAGCCTGGCAACGGCGGTGACAGCGATTGCGCCGAACTATGCTGCGCTGTTTGCGACGCGCGCAGCACTCGGCCTGGGCGAGGGCAGTTATTTCCCCGCGAGCACATCCATGCTGGCGGCGTGCTATCCGCAGTCTAAGCGGGCAAGTGTCATGAGCCGGTGGAATACGGGGTTGCTGGCGGGCGCGGCCATTGGCACGCTCGGCGGGGGAATCGCGTATGGCGCTCTCGGCAATCAGTGGCGGCCAGTGTTTTTGGTCTTTGGTATCCCAGGGTTGTTGATCGCCTTGCTGGTATTTCTTTTGCGCGAACCACCGCGCAATGCTGAAGACGAAACGATCAATCCAGAAGCGGCTCTGGCGCGCGAGGGGCTGCGTGGCATTGGCCGTCAATTAGGCGAATTATGGCAGATTCGCAGCTTGCGCATCGTGGTGGCTTTGCAGGCGCTCAGCTTTTTTGTGTTCGGCGCGACGGCACTATTCTTGAGCCAGTTGATCTCCGATCAGTTTGACATCTCTGTGCCGCTGGCAGGGACGATCACCGGCGCGGTGCTGGTGCTGGGCGGCATTGCTGGTCTGTTGGCAGGCGGCTGGATCTCTGATGCGTTGATCGCGCGCTATCCAGGTGCGCGGGTGCTGGTGAGCGGGTGGGGCTTTGTGGCGTCAGTGCCGTGTTTCATCGTGGCGGTGCTGGCGATGATCTTCCCCTTCGGCTTGTCGAAAGATGTTCGCTTGTATGGCCTGTTCGTGCCGTTTTTTTTCCTCTCGGTGGCCCTGTTGCAGGTGAACAGCGGGCCACTGACGGCGGTATCGCAAGATGTGGTGACGCCGCTCAAACGCGCGGCGGCGGTGGGTTTAACCTTGATGCTGTCGCACGCGCTGGGCGATTTGTTTTCGCCGTCGCTGGTGGGCTTGCTGAGCGATAACCTGGGCGCGCATGCGGCACACACGGCATTTCTCAGCCAGATTGGCATCACCAGCAAAAATGCCTTTGGGTATGCCTTGTTGATCACCTGCGTGCCGGTATTGATTGCGGCGGGCATCGTGGGCATCTGGGGGGCGAAGTTTGTGAAGGGTGACGAGGAAAAGGCGCGGGCGGCGTAATACATGGTTGTTTGCAAGCATTCCGCATAGGATTTTTCCACGCGGAATGCCCGCATTTAGGGCTGAGCAACGACATCGCTGAGCAGTGTTACTGCAAGGTTGGGAATGCGCCGAAATCCAGCATCATTGGTGATGAACATATCACAGGCGTTTGCAAGCGCGGTTGCAGCTGATGAGCGTATATCTCAAAGAGCTGTTATAGAAGCGGAAATTCTTGAACAAACCATATGAGCATCAAGCCAGTTGCGGGAACACCTTCACATTCCTGGCTTCCCCGTCGGTCATCAAAATTGTGGGACCGGCGAAAATTGGGCTGATTTTGGGAAACATTTGCGATTTCGCGGCACCTTCATATCTGTGCATGGGCGAGTGTTTTGGCATGAAGGGGGCGCGGCGATGGGCAAGAATCAGCGGCGAAGCGCAACTGCGCGACGAGAGCCGACACCAACGCAACAACAGACCATCTCTGGCGACGCGCCGGCAGAGATCCCCTCGCATGGGATCACGGCATTCACGCCGGGGCAACCGGTGAGGCCGGGGCCGGGGATTGTGGCGCAGGATGGCACGCCGAGGCAGTTCACGTTCCCCAGTGGCTATAACATCGCGCAGCGGCCTCGCGCGCTGGAATTGACACCCTTTGAGACGCTGCGGCAGTTCGCGGCGCTGTATGAGGGCGTGCAATTGTGCGAACGGGTGTATCTGGACATTTTGGGGCGGCTGGAACTGCGCGTGGTGCCGCGTGACAGCAGTGAGACGCCTGACCACGCGATGGCGCGGCGCATCGAGGATTTTCTGGCGCGACCCGACGGCGAGCGGGATCTGCGTGGGTGGATGGCGGCGGCGACGCGCGATCTGCTGGAGATCGACGCGCTGGCGATTTATCGACGGCGGCGACGCGACGGGAAACTGTGGGCACTGGAACTGGTGGATGGATCGACGATCAAACCTTTGATCGATGATCTGGGGCGGCGACCGCAGCCGCCCGCGCCGGCCTATCAGCAATTTGTCTGGGGCATGCCTGCCGGGCTGTATACGACGGATGAGTTGGATTATCTGTGCGAGACGCCGCGCACCGATAGCGTGTATGGCGTGAGCCGGGTGGAGCGCATCCTGTATTGCATCAATCAGGCGTTGCGCAAGCAGGCGTTTGATCTGGCGCGCTACACGGATGGCGTGGTGCCGGCAGGGATTCTGTATCCGCCGGAGGATTCGGAATGGACGATGGATCAGTTGGTGGAGTACGAGCGGCAATTTAACGCGCTGCTGGCGGGCAATAATCAGCAGCGCATGCGGGTGAAAGTCGCGCCGCCGGGGTTCACCTTCACCGCGACACACCCGCAAGAGCCGGAGATGGATTTTGATCGCTGGCTGCTGAACATCACGGCGGCATGCTTTGGGCTGACGATGGCCGAACTGGGGATGACGGAGCAGGTGAATAAGTCAAGCGGGGAAACACAAGAGAACGTGGTCTATCGCCGCGCCGTGCGGCCTCTGGCGGACTTTTTTGCGCGCTATCTCTCGCGCGTGGTGGCCGAGGAATTCGATCCGCGCTATCAGGTGACGTGGGGCGGCTTCGAGGAGCCGGAAGATTTCGCGTCGCAGGCGCAGGCATTGGCGCTGCTGGTGCAGAACGGCATCATCGACGCGGCACGGGCGCGGGAGATTTTAGGGTTATGAGGACGAGACGCGAAGGCCACGAAGGGTAAAGAAGAGACACGAAGGAAAAAGAGAAACGGAGCGCGGAATGACACGGAATAGGCACGGAATGACACGGAATTTGGGATAAAACGCGATCTTGGTTCAAGCGGCCCTTTTCTCGGCGTGGCTGGGGAGGGGGCATTTGTTTGGGGAAATTTCGGGTGCGAGGTGAGCGTGATGACGATGCTGACGGCGGAGCGTGGGACAACCGAGCGTGTGGCATTCGCGCCGATCACGCGGATCGATGCGGAACGGCGCGAGATTGAGGTGACGGCGACCAGCGAGGCGCTGGACGCCTATGGGACGATCTTCGATTACGCGGCCAGCCGGGATGCCTTTCGGCGCTGGCTGGGCAACGTGCGTGAGATGCATGACAACGTAGCGGTGGGCCGGCGCGTGGCGGTGATCTGCGATGACGCGGCACGGCAGATTCGCGTGCGGCTGCGCATTTCGCGGGGCGCGGAAAGCACCTGGCAGAAGATTCTGGATGGGACGCTGTGCGGGGCGAGCATCGGGGCGACGAACGTGGTGTGGGATGAGGCGCAACGGACCGACGCCGCTGGCCAGGAGGCAACGGTGCGGGTGGCGACCAGGTACGATCTGGTGGAACTGAGCCTGGTGGATAATCCCGCGAATCCGGACTGCCTGGGCATTGCGGTGGTGCGCGGCATGGAAACGGACGAGGCGATTTTAGATGAGATAGATGGACGAGACTCGAAGGACACGAAGAGGGCGAAGGACGCGAAGGACGGTGAAGAAGGAGACACGGAGGACACGGAAATTCTACGGAATGACACGGAAGGTTTGGCTATCTTTGAGGAAAGCAGGGATGCAGGGGATGGTGATATGGGGTATGGCGCGCCGGCAGGAGATGGTGCGGCGGTGACGACGACAATTGATGATGAGCCGCCATTGCACGCGGGGATTAAGGCGATGGCGCAGCTGTGTGGGTGTGCGGTGTGTGCAGGGATAGTGGGGATGATGGAATCGCCCTGCCCCCCGACCCTTTCCCCAGCAGAGCCGGAGCGGGGGAGAGCGCTGAAGATCGGGAATGGCATGGGGCAAAACGACCAAAAGTTGGTGAATGCGCGAGGAGATGACGCGCGCTTAATGATGGCGGTGGCGCGCCAGGCAGCATCCGGCGTGGCGCAGGTGCGTGGGGTGGTGGAACGGTTGGCGCGGGAGCAAGGCGCGGCGTTCGAGGAATTGCGCTCGCGGCTGGCGCGCATTGAGGCGCAACCGCTGCCGGGCGGTCCGGCGCTGCGGGCGGCGGAAAAAGTGCTGGGCGCGCCGATGGGGAGCAGCGGCATGAACGTGGCGGAACGCATCGCCGCGCTGCAAGAGTTCGGCGCGGCGCAACGTGACCAGCGCAGCCAGGTGGACGTGGCGGCGGAGATCCTACGCCTGCAACGGGGGTTTGGGGAATAGGAATAAGGGAATGAGAAGACAGGATCACGGAAAGAGACGAACCGTAAAAGCGGGGGCTGACATTACCAAATGGTTGGTACGTTGGAAAGTTGAATCTTGCCATCACGGCTGATGAGAGGAAGATGTTGTTGAACCGCTGTCGCGGCGATGATGCGATCTGGCATGTCTGGAATGGCGTCACGCGAGATGGTCGCTAATGACTGTGCAACTGCGCGATTTAGTGGTAGTTCAACCAACAAGGGTTGAGGAAGATCGAGAGCGTCATACAGTTTTTGCAGGGATGCAGGTGAGATGCGTCCTTTCTCGCTCAGATAGACCAACTCCACAAAGGTGATGGACGCGACACCAATGGCATCTCCATTTGAGACAGCGCGTGCAAACGTCTCGGCTGCACGAACAGAAAGACGCGCATTATTTTCAAGATACCAAACAACTGCATGGGTATCAGCGATGGCGATAAGCATGGCATCTCCTGTTAGATGTCATCACGGGGAAAATTCTCCCACATTTCCTGGCGAGCGGCATCAATTTCCTCAGGGGAAATGGGCGCATGATCGTGCTCCCAAAGCCCTTGTAGAGATCGACTAGTTGGGGATGATTGGGTCATTTGCTGCACAAGATCAGCGATTTCAGCGCTGAGACGAGCGAATAACTGAGCTTGCTGAGATGGGGAGAGGCGGTGGATGAGCATCAAGAGATCATCTACAGATGGTGCTTGCTGCATAGTACATCTCCTGGCAAGATAGAGTGACTTGCTTCAAGTATAGCACTTGAGGTAGGTGGATGTGAAACGAAACCTTCGAGGGGGCAACGAGCGATGGGGATCAATTTGAATGAGGAGACGATTGCGTTGTTCCGGCAGGCGCAAGAGTCGCGGGCGATCAATACGACCTCTGGTTTGATCGGATATGATCTGGAGCAGCCGGCAAAGGTGATTGTGCCGGTGACGACGCCGATGGTGAATATGCTGGCGCGCAAAAAGGGCAAGGGCATCGACGTGACGCACTGGAAGGCCATCACCAGCTTCGACACCAGCCGCAGCCTGGGCGCGCTGGCGGACGGCGCGACGCCGACGCAGGTGAGCTATGCCGTGTCGAACATGCAGAATACGTATCAGACCATCGCGCTCTCAAACGCGGTGACGTTTCAGGCGCAATGGCGCGGGCGCTCGCTGGAAGGCGATGTGCGGGCGCGGCGCACGGCGGAACTGCTCTATCAACTGAAGATCGTGGAGGAGCGGTGGCTGGTGCAGGGATCGCAGTTGTTGATGACGCCGCCCGCGCCGGTGGTGAGCACATCGGCCAGCGGTGGCAGCATTGCGGCGGGGACGTATTGGGTGCAGGTGACGGCGACCAACGCGCAGGGCGAGACGTTGCCCAGCGCGCTGCCGGCGAACAGCAACGGCACGACGGCAGTGGTGACGACGACGGGAACGACTTCGACCATCACCATCACGCTCTTCACGGTGCCGAACGCTGCCGGCTATAACGTGTATATCGGGTCGGGCAGCACGCCGCCAGCGAACAACGCGATGTGGAAGCAGAGTTCGCTGGCGCAGACCCAGCCGGCCTTTGGGGCGAGCGTGGCGCTGAGCAACGGCGGCACAACAACATCAGGCGAGGTGGTGCCGCCGACGATCACGGTGACGCTGGCCAGCGCGCCAGCGACTTCGGGGACGAATCCCCCAACCAGCAACACGGCGAAGACGGTGGTGGATGGCAGCGGGAATCCGCTGATGTTCGATGGGTTGATCGCGCAGGCGCTGAACAACGCGACGCTCAGCAACGGCGCATCGCTTGGGGCGCAGGTGGCGCAACCGGCGGCGAGCAATGGCATTCTGGCGCTCAATGACATCGACGCGATGCTGATGAATATGTACCAACAGGCTGCCGGAGATCCTGATTACTTGGTGATGAATCCGGTCGATAATGTAAAATTAACCAACCTGGTAGTGGCGGCGGGGCAATTGCGCTATGTCATCGATGCGGCGCGGCCAGGGGAAAGCGCGCACGTGACGGCACCATTTCGCGTGACGGCCTATCTCAACAAGGTGACGGGCCGCGAGATTCCCATTGTGCTTGACCGGTATTGCCCGATGGGGGTGATGCTCTTCCTGTCACTGGCGCTGCCCTATCCGGTGCCGGAGATCGACAACGCCATCGAAATCGAGACGAACCAGGATTACTGGGGGATTGATTTCGCGGTGACAACCAGCCAGTGGCAATTTGCCAATTACGTTGATGAGACGCTCAAGGTCTATTTCCTGGGCGGCCTGGGCGTATTGCGCGGGATCGTGCCGTCGGTGTAAGGACGGGGATGGCAACGCGAAGGGCGCGAAGGTTTCGGGGACGATGGACGGGACACGGAAGGCACGGAAGTTTTTCACGAAACG
>JAJPKG010000215.1 GCA_021323815.1 Pseudomonadota bacterium | reverse complement strand
GCCGGCTCCCTCTTTTTGCCTTTCGCGCATGGTACAATCTGATCACACCATTGAAGGAGCCATTTCCCCATGCGCGCAGAGATCCTCTCCATCGGCACCGAAATTTTGCTGGGGCACATCACCGACACCAACGCGCCTTACCTGGCACACCATCTTTCAGAGGTGGGCCTGGACGTGTTTTTCATCTCGCAGGTGGGCGACAACCAGGGCCGCGTGGCCGAGACACTGCGCCGCGCCTGGGATCGCGCTGAGGTGATCATCACCACCGGCGGGCTGGGGCCGACGGAAGACGACGTGACGCGCGAGGCCATCTGTGAACTGCTGGGCGAGACGCCGACAGTGGATGAAACGTATCTGGCGGAATTGAAGGCGCTTTTCATGCGCCGCGTGGGGCATTTTCCTCCCAGCAATATCAAGCAGGCGTGGATTATCCCTTCGGCGACGATCTTGCCGAATCCCATCGGCACCGCGCCGGGGTGGTACGTGCAGCGCGACGGGCACATCATCATCAGCATGCCCGGCGTGCCACGCGAAATGAAGAAGATGTGGGAAGAGCAAGCCCTGCCGCGCCTGCGCGGCGTTTCCGGCGCAACACTGGTGACGCACATCCTGCGCGTGGCCGGGCTGGGCGAATCGCCGGTGGAAGAACGCCTGGGTGAGTTGATCCACTCCACCAATCCGACGGTAGCAACCTATGCCAAATCTGACGCGGTGGACGTACGCATCTCGGCTAAAGCCGCCACTAAAGAAGAAGCTGAGGCGCTGCTGGCCCCCGTTGAGGAGCAGGCGCGACGGGTTTTGGGCCGCCACGTCTTCGGCGAAGGCGGCGCGACGCTGCAAGGCGTGGTGGCCGATCTGCTGCGCCAGCGGCAATGGCAACTGGCAACAATGGAATCATGCACCGGCGGTCTGCTGGCAAGCTACATCACTGATCAGCCCGGCAGCTCGGATTATATGCGCGGCGGCATCATCTCTTACGCGACGGATGTGAAGACCGCGATGGGCGTGCCGCAGGAGATTGTGGAGCAGCATGGGGTGATCAGCGACGCAACGGCGCTGGCGATGGCGCGAGCGGTGCGCGACAAATTGGGCGCGCATGTGGGTCTCGGCACCACCGGCGTCGCCGGCCCCGACTCGCAGGAAGGCAAACCGGTGGGCGAGGTGCATATCGCTGTCGTCTCCCCCAAAGGCGAGGTCGCCCGCCAACTGAATCTGCGCGGCGAGCGCATCGAGATCAAACATCGCTCCGCCCTGGCCGCGCTGGATCTGCTGCGGCTGCACCTGCTGGGTGAGGTGTGAGAGATGAGGCGCTGGCTGGGGAAGCCCAGAAATGTGCAAGGGCTGGTTTTTCTGGGTATGGCTGCGTTTCGGTATAGACCCGGAAATGGACTGTGCGCAACTGCGATGTGCTATTCTTCATAGCGAAAGCTTGTGCTTTATTTCAGCGAGGTCCACGGCATCCAAGTCTGCATTCTAAGCAGAATAGGATAAATTGCTTGATAGGTTAAAATCACGTCCCACTGAGCGTCACCGAGATGTCGCCGCCACGCAAGGCGCGGGCGTCGGGGAAGGGGCTTTGCGAGACGACGGTGCCGGAAGCCATGCCGGGGATAACAACGGCATCGGGCAGCACCAGCAACCGCAGGCCGGCGGCATAGGCACGCTCAATGGCAGCTTCCAGCGGCAGACCGCGCAGATCGGGCGCGAGGACGATCAGCTCATCCACCACCGAGGCGAACCAATCGCGCATCTCCAGGCGTTCCTGGTTGGCGGCGGCGGCCTGGGCGCGCTGCTGCATCGTCACGCGATAGTGCTCGATGGCCGCTTCGATCAGGTGCGGGCGCGGCACGCAGTCCATGATCAGTGGATCACTGGTGCCACCAACGGTGATGTGAACCGTCCCAAATTTGGCGATGCGCGCCCACGCGCCGGGGACGGTCATCTGCACTTCTTGGATGTTGGCATACTCAATGGCATCGGTCGCTTCATAGAGGAAAAAGAAGCGCCGGTTGACATCCAGAATGCGTCGGTTGGTGAGGATGAATGCGTCATCCACGAAATTGAGGTATGCCAGCAGGGACCACAGCAAACCAATGATCCCCACCGGCAGCGCGCCCAGCCATAATGGGATATGCAACCACGCGCCCGCCAGGGCCAGCAGCGCGGATGCCGCGATCAAGGTCAGGGGCATGCCTGCACGTTGCACCAGCGCCCACCAGTGCCGGCTGATCAGCCCCAACACCATCTCGCCCCCTTCCAGGGGAATGGTCATGGCATGGCGCAGCGGCCAGTTGATCGAGGCGGCAGGATCCAGCGGCGGCAAGGCGGGCAGCGGCTGCACCTGGGCCAGCCGGTCAATGATGGCACGAATGGTAGGATCAGCAATTTCAGTGGTGGTGTTTGTGGCAGCAGGCGCGTGTTGCGCTCGCGCCTGCATCACCAGATTGGCGAAGCGCTGCGGCTGTGCGACGCCGAAAAGCGTCAGCGGATCTCCCCCGGCGGCAGTGATGGTGACGCGCCCATAACCCAGCAGCCACTCGCCAAAAGAGCGCAGTTCCACCTTCGCTGATTGCACCTGCGCCAGCGGGATCTCATTCACCACCAGCTTGATGCCACCGCGCTGGCTGATGACGCGCTGATTCGTGACGATCATCCGCCAGCACCACCAGGGATATGCGGCGGTGACGAGCCAATAGGCCAGCGCCACCAGTGTTGCAAATGCCAGGATGGCGAGGCCGGTTGTCACGCCTGAGCCGGTAAGCTTGCCCGCCTGTTGCTCCAGCCATCCCCCCGCCAGCGCCAAGCACCCCACGAACAGCGGCCAGGCCGGCAGCAACACCAGCGCCCGTGCGGGATGCATCATGACGAGCACGCGCTCGCCCGGCTGCTGGCCACGAAACGCGCTCGCCCGCGCCGCCACTGGAGATTGCACCGATGCAGGGGAGATATGTTCCATGCGCGAAGCCTCTTCCTTAGATGACTGGGGCGATTACGGCGAAGTCTTGGCCTTGCGCGACGACAGGCCGAGGGCAATCAGCGTGATAATGATGCCGCTGATGATCAACGGCACAATGCTGTCACGCGTCAGGCCGCCGTCTGGAAACTGGATGTTGAGGCCGGCCTGAAAGCCGCCCTGGCTGAACAGAAAGACACAGATGAAGGTTCCGTTGATCGCGCCCATCACGAATCCCGATGCCACGTTGCCAAAATCGCGTTTGGCGGGGGGCGATTTACCGAACTTCTGCCCGACGACATACGAGAGGAGGATCAGGCTCGCCGTGCCGAGGACCAGCATCACAATGGTCCAGGGCGCTTGCAGTGGATGCGCCGCCAGGCTGTTTGAGCCGCTCTGATTGCCGACCATCGACAGCAGCCCAGCCCCGATGCGCAGGGGCAATTGCTCAAGGATGCCGGTGCCGCCGAAAAACAAGAGCAACATCGTCAAGGTGATGCCGCCCAGCGTCCACACTTCGCGTTGCGGGCCACGCACGCCGCCAAACACGCCGAAACCGAAGACGAAAAAGATCAACGTCTCAACTGAGGTTATTGTCATAGGTACCAGCGCCTCCCTTGCCGTCCCGCCGGGGCGACTCCTTGCCCCGCGTTGCCAGCGATAGCCGTTCCTCATCGCTCTATCTCTAGCATAATATCGGCTGAGATAGCAGATTCTATACCAGCGTGTCGCTCGCCTAGCCATTCGTCCAGGGCGCGTGCCGCTCTTTCTGCGGATGTAGCGCGGCTTTGATATGCGGCATACTGAGAACAACAAAAGGATGACAGGGACGACGCATCACGCCTCTATGGAGCCAGTCCGGCTTGGCCGGGTTTTGGGGCCGACTGGCCCTTAGGCGCTCATGCATTGGTCGGCTCATCCGCCCACAGAGAGGAACACAACATCATGACGACACCAACGAACCCAACCCTATCAAACTTTTCGGATGCGCTGGCCGGCGCGGTGGAAACGGCGGCGAAAGCACTGGTTTCCGTGAACGCTCGCACGCGCCTGCCTTCCACCGGCGTCATCTGGCGCGCAGGTCTGGTGGTGGCGGCGGACCACACCATCGAGCGCGAGGACGACATCACCGTGACGCTGGCTGATGGCACAACCATTCCCGCCACGCTAGCCGGGCGCGATCCCAGCACCGACATCGCGGTGTTGAAGATCGATAACCAAACACCGCCGGCAACCATCGGCGACACCAACAATGTGAAGGTCGGCCATTACGTGCTGGCCCTCGGCTTCGCGGGCGGCACGCTGGGCGCGAGCGGTGGCGTGGTAAGCGCCGTCGGCAGCGGGCGCGGCGGGCAGATCGAGCGCATCTTGCGGCCCGATCTCACCATGTATCCTGGTTTTTCGGGCGGGCCGCTGATCGACGCCGCCGGCAACGTGGTGGGCATCACCACCTCGCACCTGTCGCGCTCCGGCGCGGTCGCCCTCCCGACGGCGACGGTGAACGCGGTGGTAGATCAGCTCAGCACCAAAGGCAAGATCGCGCGCGGCTACCTGGGCGTCAGCATGCAGCCGGTACGCCTGCAAGACGCGCAAAAGACGGCGCTGAATCTGGCGCAGAACGGCGGGTTGATCATCATCGCCATCGAGCCGGGTTCGCCCGCCGAACAGGGCGGCTTGCTCATCGGTGATGTGCTGCTCAGCATCGAAGGCACGCCGGTGAGCGATACCAACGACGTGCAATCCCTGCTGGGGCCGGACCGCGTGGGCAAACCGGTGGCCATTTGTCTGCTGCGCGGCGGCAATGACACCACCGTGAATGTCACCGTCGGCGAGCGCCCGTAAGGACGGGAACGCGAAGGGCGCGAAGATGACGAAAAAACACGAAGGGATTTTCAAGAACTTCGCAGATTTTCCCGGCTTTCGTGTTCGAGGAAAATTTAGGTTACGATGAGACAGAGCTGACAAGAGAAGGCACGTGAGATATGGTAGCGATTGAGACGACGGTGGCGACCCCGGCGGCGCTGGGCGAGGCATTGGCCCAGGTGGCGGAAGCGTTACGCCGCTCGACGGTGCAGGTGCGCGGGCGCGGTCCCGGCAGCGGAGCAGGCGTCATCTGGAGCGCGGATGGGGTGATCATCACCAACGCGCATGTGGCGCGGGGGCGCGAGGCCGAGGTGGAACTGTGGGATGGCCGCGTGCTGCCGGCGGAAGTGGTGCGCCGCGACGAAGAGCGCGATCTGGCCGAGTTGAGAGTCGATGCCGCCGATCTGCCTGCGGCCACCATCGGGGATTCCGACGCGCTGCGCGTGGGGGAGCTGGTGCTGGCGGTGGGCAATCCGCTGGGGATCGTTGGCGCGCTGACGACGGGCATCGTGCATGCGGCGACCACCGACGGCCAGCGGGGCCGCGCCTGGGTGCAGGCGGATGTGACGCTGCTGCCCGGCAACTCTGGCGGGCCGCTGGCGGATGCGCGCGGGCGCGTCGTCGGCATCAACAGCATGATCGCCGGGGGACTGGCACTGGCTGTGCCGAGCAATGCCGTGCGCCGCTTCCTGGCAGGCAAGACAGAACGCCCGATGCTGGGCGTGGCGCTGCGCCCCGTGCAGTTGGCCGGCGGCAAGCCCGGCTTGCTCATCTTCGGCGTGGTGCCGGGGAGCGCCGCTGAGGAGGCCGGCTTGATCCTGGGCGACATCATCACCGGCGTGGCAGGTAAACCGTTGACCTCGCCGGAAGATTTCGCCGCCGCGTTGATCCCTGCCTTCAAGGGCGCGCCGCTCAGTCTCAACATTGTGCGGGGCGGGCAGCCGCTAGCGGTGGTGGTGGCAATCAGCGATCTGCCGGGGACGGTGGCCGCATGACGGCGGTGCTGGTGGCTGCCACGCAGGATGTGACGCGGGCCGGGCTGGAAGCGCTGGTCGCCGCCGGCCCAGATCTGCGCGTGGTGGGCCGTTCGCGCGGGGGACCTTCCCTCGCGTCGGATATCGCCGCCACGCATCCCGACGTGGTGCTGCTGGAACTCGGCTGGCAGCGCGACGACCTGGACTGGAACGCCCTGCCGCACGACGATCTGACTCACACCCCCGCACTGGTCGTCCTCAGCGACGATCCGCAGGGCAATTGGGTCGCCGATGCGTTGCGCGCCGGGGTGCACGCCGTGCTGCCCCGCGACGCCACCCGCGACGAGATCATCCACACCATCCAGACGGTTGCCGCCGGGCTGGTGGTGCTGCCTGCCGCCACCATCGCGCGCTTCCTGGCCGCGCAACCCGCGCCCGCTCGCGCACCCACCTCACTCACCGGGCAAACACTGACCGCCCGCGAGATTGAGGTATTGCGCATGATGGCCGAAGGGCTGGGCAACAAGATGATCGCTCGCCACCTTGGCATCTCGGATCACACGGTGAAGTTCCACGTGGGATCGATCCTCACCAAGCTCAACGCCGCCAGCCGCACCGAGGCCGTCACCATCGGTGCGCGGCAGGGATTGATCGCGCTCTAATGGTGATATTGATATACCTAGATATATGATGACATTATCTAGGTATATTTAGTTGGACAGCTACATTATCTTTAGATTTACCCCATATTTTAGTGAAAGTTTCAACATATTGTCTGAATATTTGAGGATTGCGATCATGCGAGATCTCGAAAACAGGGACGTTTCCACTATGCGTATAGGGGAGATAGGGGATATAACGAAGGTATTCTTTGTTGACAATAATAAAGCTACCGGTGATAATGCAGGGCGCATGCCTGACTTCAAGCGTTGCATTCGTGCTTGTGACTCTACTGATAATATCTTTCATGACGCTCACTGTCTCCGTGATTTCATTCACGAGAGAAAGGGAAGTCGGCGATAGTCCGTCACAAATCGCCTGATCATGAAAAATAGGGTTATTGGGATTTGAAATGATCAACCTGACTTTACAATTACGCTGGTTCATCGCTTGCAAGATGACGCTCTCATAGTTTTTGATCACCGATCTGCCGGTGTTAAAGAGTAAATCGAGTTCATAGGCTTGGTGAAGCGGTGGAAATCGTGTCTGTAGGCTGATGTTTGAGGAATCGGAATATACATCAACGGGATATTCCGAGAGCCGTTTTTCTAGTAGGTCGCGAAATTTCGTCACCCCTTGATCCAGATCGTCCCTGATCGCTTTCAGCAAATTGCGTTCTTCCACCAAATTTTCTTGTTCTTGTTGCAATACCTGTCGCGTAGCATCACCGTCATTGATGCGCACCGCACCTTCAAGGAGACTAACGATTAGAGCTGCTAAAATGGAGCCGCCGATGCTAAATGAGAGGATGCCGTATTGACTGCTAATACCAAAGATCGCTCCGAGAAGAAAAAGCGCAACGCAGACTAAAAATCCTATGATGCGGATTGCCGTTCTGAACCGTATGGCAAAGTTACCGAGCGTCTCAGCCAAGCTTCTCTTGTTTTTATTTTGTTGCTGCATGTCCCTGTTCCTCTCCATCACACTCATCAATTACTCTACCATAACGACATAATGATGATATTATAGCATGAATAGAGGGATAGGGAAAGGTAATATTACGCGAGCGATTTTTAGTGATGCTCAGCACTCATCGAAACGATTTACGCGCATATCCTCTGCGTCAGTCCTGCTTCATTTTGCTATAATCCCCTTAGAGATACTACACAAGAACGGATGTTCTTGAAGAGAAAGGGGATTCATCAGCATGTGTTTTGAATACGATGCCCTGCCGCCACAGATTCCGCTTGAGGCGCTGCCGCTGCAATGGGCATCGCAACCGGGGGACGGGGTTGCCAACCAGGAGCGCATCAGCCTGACCTCGGCGGATGGCACCCAATTTTCGGCCTATGTCGCGCAGCCCAAGAGCGCAAACGGCGCGGGCATCGTCATTTTGCCGGATGTGCGCGGTCTGTTCGCCTTCTACGAAGACCTGGCACAGCGCTTCGCTTCCGTCGGCGTCACCGCCATCGCCATCGACTATTTCGGGCGCACGGCGGGGCTGGCCCCGCGCGGCGCGGATTTCGAGTATATGCCGCACGTGCAGCAGACCAAGCCGGAGACCATCGCGGCGGATGTGCGCGCCGCCATCACAAAACTGCGCGAAGTCGGCGGGGCGAATGTGCAGGCCGTCTTCACCGTCGGTTTCTGCTTCGGTGGCTATAACTCGCTCGTGCAGGCGGCGAACCAGCATGGGCTTTCCGGCGTCATCACCTTTTATGGGCCGCCCACCGTCAGCAGGCTCGGTGGTCCCGCTGCCATCGACCTCATCGACAAGTTCGAGTGTCCCGTGCTGGGCCTTTATGGCGGCGCAGACCAGGGCATTCCAACGGCTGAGGTGGAGCGGTTCGACCAAGCGCTGAGCAAAGCCGGTCTGGAACATGAGATCGTCATTTATCCTGGCGCGCCACACAGCTTCTTCGACCGCACTTACGATCAATATAAGGCGGAATGCGACGATGCCTGGAAGCGCATGCTCAGCTTCATCGCCGCCCACACGCCCAAAGCGACCGTGTAGAAAATGGAACACGGAGGTCACGGAAAACCACGGAGGCGATAAAAAGACGCGATCAATCCCCATGACCGTTGGCGAGAAATTTCCGTGTTCTCCGCGTCCTGTAGCTCTCGCCCCTGACCAATTGACCATAGCGCATAGTACCCAAGAGGGGCTGGCTTGTCTCGCTGCTCGTCAAGCAGATATGATGTGAAGCGCCGGAATCGTCCAGCATTGCATAACAGGGCGGTTGGCATCATATCATCAAGGGAGAGCACTATGCGCGTTTTTGCCCCGCGCGGGAAGATGATCTGTCTGGTCGCCACGCTGCTGACCGCATTGGTGGTGGCAGGTTGTGATAACAACAGTTCCACAAGTTCTGCAAGTGGCCCTGGCCCCGCAGGCGTTGCCACGCCGCTGCCCTGCACACCCGCCGCCACGCCGACCGCGCAGCAAACGCGCTATGTCAGCATTGACGGCTCATATTGCCTGAACTATCCAACGGGATGGGACAAAAACATCCCGCTCGCAGTGTTTCCCCCAGGGGGCACCATTTTCACCTCGCTGGATAAACACAATTCGTTCTTCATTCAGCCCGTTTCCGCCACGCTGGACAACGCGAAAATCGTTGATCTGGTGAAGCAATATTTCACGCAGACGGGCATCAGCAACATCACCACCGTGAATGATCCCACCACCGTCAAAATCGGGGCCTATACCTGGACGATGGATGCAGGCAACACGGCCACCCAGGTGAACGTGCTCATGAAATGGACGACCTATTGGCTGAAAACGCCGGATGATTTTTACATCATCATCTATGCCCTCGCGCCCGCCGCATCATATGCCGCATCGGATGACGCCTATTTCCAGCCGATGCTGGCCTCCATTCACATCTCGCTCTGAGGCCGCAGCCGGCGGCAGCACAAACACGCCGCCGGCTATTCCCACATGGCAAAAAGCATGCTATAATCCTTGCAGCGCGTTTCCTTCATATGTTTTCGGGCGCGTTTTTGCGCAGAAAGGCGTACATGCCATGCAAGATTCCTTCGAGATGCTTCCCACTGCCCCGATCCCCGCTGCAAACGCTCAATTATCAGATCCCACGTCACCCAGGCCGCGCCGCAACCGTGCCGGCATTCTGGTGGGAATCGCCGCCATCGTCATCATCGCCGCAGCTTTCAGCGGGCTGTTGTTTGCGCGCAGCCATAACGGCACCGTCGCACCCCAGCCTGATGCCATCCTCAACGCCGCTGCCGCCGCGCACCTGCGCGACACGCAGTTCAGCATCACCCTCACGCTCAACACCTCTTCCAGCGATCCATCGCAAGGCAGTTCGTCATCATTTGCATTCACCGTCAAAGGCAATGCCGCCTTAACCACCTCGCCCTTTCGCATGGATATGAAGCTCAATGGTTCCAGCATTGCCGGCACGACCTCGAATCTGACCATTGAGGAGATCATCACCAGCGACGCGCTGTATATCAAAGAGCCGCCGTTGCCGGGAGAGAAGCCCTCGAAAAAGCCCTGGCAGAAACTGCCATTAAGCTCCTCAACGTCAAGCGCGGGCAGCACTGACTTCCTGGACTATCACCAACTGCGCCACGCGCGATTGATCGGCGAAGAATTCATCAACGGGCGCAAAACGTGGCACCTGCGCGCGACGCTCACAGATCAATTAACCGGCAGCAGCGCGGCGACGGCGACAGCGGTGGCGAAGCAACTGCATACCGGTTCGGTGACAGGAAACGAAGATCTGTGGATTCTGGAAGACAGCAAATTCCCCGCGAAGATCAGCCTCCAAGTCGGCATCACTGAACAAAATCCGGCTTCGTTCACAGGCAGCAGCAACAGCAGTGGTACGCTGACCGTTACCATGACCGAGACGATGGTATTCACCACCTGGAACACGGGCCTGACCATTAAGCTGCCCCCTGCCAGCCAGGTGAACGCCTCACCCTTTCCAAGCGTGCCGCCATCGACGGGACAATTGTTGCTGGCGCAGGGCTTTTGAGATTGCAGCTTTTCCAGCAGGGTGAGCGGGCGGTATTGATTGAAAGATCAATTTGCGCGCCTAAGGGCCTGATGGCCACGAAGTGCGACCAAGCCGGATTTGCGGCTGCTCCGCTCACCGGGTTCGCTTCCGGCTCGCGCAACTTTTGCTTGTCCAGGTTAGATATCAGGCGGAGCAGCCAGCGTCGTGATAGTGTATTCCAGTTGGCATGTGCACCCATGCAACTCGATATCTGTCGCTGGTTACGAGTGTCACCACAGAATTGATACGCTGCTCAACTTATTGTACGTTTCGTTCGTGGTATACTGAGAAAGATCTTCATTTGCGAAGATTCCACATTCGAGCGATAAAGGGTGAAACCTATGCAGGAGATTGCCCCAGGTGTTATTTCTGATCCCGACATCCTCGGCGGTCGTCCTACGTTGAAAGGACATCGCATCGCGATCTCACAACTTATGGGTCAGCTAGCAGGCGGCATGTCGGTCGCCGAAATTCAAGACGATTACGAATTGACGGACGAAGAGATCCAAACAATTCTTGCCTATGCTGCGTCGGTTGTGAAAGAAAAAGATCTTGTCTATGTCCAGCACCCATAAATTGCTGCTTGACGAGAACCTTTCATAGCGCGTAGTACGTGGCTTAGTGCAAGCTGGGTACGAAGCAATAAGCACGCGACAGCTAGGGCTGGATGGGTTAAAAGATCCCACAGTTTTCCGGAGAGCACAACAAGAGCAGCGTATTATTATAACTCGTGATAGTGATTTTCTGAAAAACTTCGCACCCCCACATTTTGGGATCATTGTTCTCGATTGTGCCGATACCGTTGGCAACCAAGAGATTCTCCAAAAGTTGGAGACCGATCTGCCCGCATTATTGGCTCATTCGCTGGCAGATACGGTACAAACGATTACTATCGGCTAGGCTTTCTTGCGGCATCCCGAAGGGAGCGGGCGAGCACGCTGACGGCTGTCACTCCCTCACCGGCGGGCGCTGCGTCATAGGCATTGATCAGCGCCGAGGCGACGACCACGCCGTCGGCAAGCTGAGCGATCTGCGCGGCGTGCTCAGGTGTGGCGATGCCGAAGCCGACCGCGATGGGGATTTCGCCGGAGTGGGCGCGCACCCGTTGCAGGAAAGCCGGCAGGTCTTGCGCCAGCGCCGCCCGCGCACCCGTCACCCCCGTGAGGCTGACGGCATAGATGAAGCCGGATTCCGCGTCGTGCGCGGCATGGCATACCTGGGCGATGCGCGCCGCTGGACTGGTGGGCGTCACCAGGAAGATCGGCGCGACACCAAAGGACCTGGCCGCCGCGATGACCGGCTGCGCTTCTTCCGCCGGCAGATCAGGGATGATGAGGCCGCGCACCCCCGCCTCGCTCGCCGCCATGCATACCTTGTCCAGCCCCATGCGCAGGAAGGGATTATAATAGCCCATCAGCGCCAGGGGAAGATGCGTCGTTTCGCTGATGGCGTGGGCGATATCCAGACATCCGGCCAGCGTCATGCCGTTGTCCAACGCCCGCTGACTGGCGTGCTGAATGGTCGCGCCGTCCGCCAGCGGATCGGAGAATGGCACGCCGAGTTCGATGATATCCGCGCCCGCTTCGGCCAGCGCCCGCGCCATCTCAACGCTGGTCGCCGCGTCAGGATACCCCGCCATGATATACGGAATGAAGGCAGCCCGCCCTTGCTCTTTAGCTCGCGCAAATGCAGCGCGCATCGGTGACTCAGCCATCTGTTAGTATTCCCCTTTTGAGAAAGGACGAGACACAAAGAGCACGAAGGAAACGAAGTGACAGTGACGGGAAGATTTCTGAAGGGGATGAGCCAGTTCGCCTCATTTGATGACATCCCATCGTCATCTTCCTTTCCCTCAAAATTCCTTCGCGTTTTTCACCATCTTCGCGTCTCGCACTTATATTTCCACGCCCAGGAGTGAGGCAACGGTGTTGATGTCCTTGTCACCACGCCCAGAAAGATTGACGATGATGATCTCGCCCTCGCGGATCTCGCCCGCGTCGCGCAGTTCCACCAGCTTGGCGACGGCGTGTGCGGATTCCAGCGCGGGAATGATGCCTTCCAGCTTGCTGAGCAACTGGAAGCCGCGCAGGGCCGAGGCGTCATCCACATAGGTATACGTTGCGCGACCGGAATCTTTCAGGAAGCTGTGTTCGGGGCCAACGCCGGGGTAATCCAGCCCGGCGGAAACGCTGGCGGTTTCCACCACCTGGCCATCGGCGTCTTGCAGCAGATAGCTATACGCCCCATGCAGCACGCCGGGCTGGCCGAATGAGAGCGGCGCGGCATTCTCACCCAGGCCGGAGCCACGCCCGCCCGCTTCCACGCCCAGCAATTGCACGCCGGAGTCTTCCACGAAGGGGTGAAAGATGCCGATGGCGTTCGATCCACCGCCGACGCAGGCGACAACGCGATCCGGCAGCCGCGCGGCGACGGCGAGAATCTGCTGGCGCGCCTCGCGCCCAATGACGGATTGAAAATCGCGCACGATCTGCGGGAAAGGATGCGGCCCGACGGCGGAGCCGATGATGTAATGCGTCGTGGTGACGTGCGTCACCCAGTCGCGCATGGCCTCATTGATGGCGTCTTTCAGCGTGCGGCTGCCGGAATCCACCGGGCGGACCTCTGCGCCGAGCAGCTTCATGCGAAAAGCGTTGAGCGCCTGGCGGCGAATGTCTTCGCTGCCCATATAGACGACGCACTCTAATCCCAGCAGCGCGCAGGCGGTGGCGGTGGCGACGCCGTGCTGCCCCGCGCCCGTCTCGGCGATGACGCGCTTTTTGCCCATCCGCCGCGTCAGCAGTGCCTGGCCCAGCGCGTTATTGATCTTATGCGCGCCGGTGTGGGCGAGATCCTCGCGCTTCAGATAGACCTGCGCGCCGATGTGCGCCGACAGGTTGCGCGCATGATAGAGCGGCGTTGGTCGCCCAACATACGTTCGTTGCAGCAGCGACAATTCATCGAGAAACGCCGGATCGTGCATTGCTTCGGCATAGGCTTGTTCGAGTTGATCCAGCGAAGCCATGATGCTTTCCGGCACATAGCGGCCGCCGAAATCCCCGAACCTGCCGCGCACATCTGGCTGGGCATCAGCGTTGATGGTCATGTTCGTTCTCCAATTCAAAAAAGACGAGACGCGAGGGACGCGAAGATGAGGAAGGAAGACGAAAGAATCTGAAGAAAGGGAAAATAGTGATGGGATGACTCCAAATGAAGGAGCCTCTTTCATCCTCTAAAGCATCTTCGCGTCTCTTCGTTTCCTTCGTGCTTTTCGCGTCTCGTCCTTCCTCTCTCATTCTGTTGCATATACAGCCCGAACGAAGGCGCGCATGCGGGCGGGATCTTTCCTGCCGTCCGGTCCTTCGATGCCGCTGCTGACATCCACGCCCCAGGGCTGCACCGTGCGCAGGGCGGCGGTGACGTTATCAGGTTTGAGGCCGCCGGCAAGCAGCATGGGATATGAGCGTGCCTCGTTGGCGGCCTCGTTCCAATCTCCGGTACGTCCAGCACCACCCATTTCTCCCAATGTGGCCGCTTCATACAATGGCAACGAGCGTTCGTGAAAAATCAATGGCTCAATGCGGGGAATGATGCGCAGCTCGGTATAGCTCGTGGTGCCGGTGTTTACCAGCACCTGGCGACGATAGCGAGCGCGGATGGTTGGCACGCCGAGATCCGCGAATGCACCACCGGCGGAAGACGCCCCGCACAATTGTGCCATTGTAATTCCTGTGGCCGCAATCGTTTCTTCGATGAAGCGCCGGTGTTCGGGCAGATATTCCGCCAGGAAGACGCCGACGGTGACGGCATCATCTGGCAGGGCGCGGATGATCTCGCGGGCCTGCTCAACTGTCACCTGGCGCTTGCTGTTGGCGAACACCATGCCGATCATGTCGGCCCCCGCTTCATATGCCGCCAGTGCATCTTCCGGCGTGCGCATGCCGCAGAGTTTGACGATGGGCTGTGGTTTGGCGGCGAGTTTGCAGAGCGCGGGGGGCAGCGCGATCAATTGCTGCAACGCAATGGAGGGATTTTCCGAGCGCATCAGCGTTTCGCCGACCAGAATCGCATGCGCGCCATAACCCCGCAGCCGCGCCACGTCGCTCATGGTGCTGATGCCGCTTTCGGCCACCACGATGCGATCCGCCGGAATGAGCGGGCGAATGTCTCGCAGCCGGGTCGTATCCACCTCGAAGGTGCGCAGATCACGGGCGTTCACGCCAATGATGCGCGCGCCAACATTGACGGCGCGTTGCGCTTCATCTGCGTCGTGTGCCTCCACCAGCGGCTCCATCCCTAACTCGCGGCCAAATTGGATGAGCGCGGCCAGGGTAGGATCGTCCAGCAGCGCGACAATCAGCAAAAAGCTATCCGCGCCCGCCGCACGTGCTTCCGCCACCTGATAGGCATCCGTGATGAAGTCCTTGCGCAACACGGGAATATGCGCAGCGGCGTGAGAGCCTTTGATCGTTCGCAGATCGTCCAGACTGCCCTGAAAGTGATCTTGCTCGGTCAGCACCGAGATCGCCGCCGCTCCGCCCGCGATGTAGTGACGCGCCATGCCACGCGGGCTGGCGCTCTTGCGAATGGTGCCCTTCGATGGCGAGGCGCGCTTAAATTCTGCGATGGCGCGCACGCCGCCATCAACCGGGCGCAACGCGGCAGCGAAATCCAGCGCGGGGGGCTGGTGCCGTGCCTCGGCCAGCAGGTCGCCCAGGCTGCGCTGGGCCATCCGCTCGGCCAGCCGTGCCCGCGTGGCGGTGGTGATGCGTTCCAGAAAACTTTCGGGCATGATAGTGCTCACTTACAGAAAGCCCGTAAAGCCGCTGAGGCTGTAGCCCATGCGGATGAACGGGCTTGCAGCGGCTTGAGCCGTTCTTCGTCCCCTTGACAAACCCTGTTGATGCATGCTACGATTTGGAGCGATAGGTGTCCCCTATCACTGGGCACAAAAGCCCACGTATCGTATCCCAGCATGCTGGGTGATGCGTAGTCCGTGCTGACACACGGCATGTTGCTAGCGCAAGCTAGAATCCGACGCCTTTAAGCCGACCACTGGGTGACGGCTGACCGGCCAGGAAGCATCTGCTACGCCTTTAGGCTATGCAGAGTGTCAAGGGAGTCAAGGACGAGACGATAAAGATCTTCGTTTCTTCGTCCTTTTCGTGTCCTTCGCGTCTCGTCTGTTTCATTTCACCATGCTGGCTCGCACAGCCGCGCGCTCGGCGGCGACAGCGAGATCTTGCGAGAGGGCAACGAACGCGCCGAGGGTGCGCAAGGCGCGGTCGGGGCGCAGTTGCGCGCGAGCCAGGGCGACGCCTTCCGCGATGGTGGGGGCGCAACCGGCGGCATAAAGCGCGGCTCCGGCGTTGAGGCAGACCACATCGGCGAGCGCACCGGTGATCTCGCCGGCAAGGATGCCACGCAGCAGATGAGCGTTGTGCTTGGCGTCGCCACCCAGGATGGCGGAGCGCTCGGCGCTGGCGAGGCCGACATCGGTGGGATGCACGCGATATTCGCGGATCGTTCCGGTCTCGCCATCAACTTCGGCGACGCGGGTGAAGGTGCTGAGCGAAAATTCGTCGATGCCGTCTTCGCCGTGCACCACCAGCGCGCGCCTCACGCCCAGCCGCAGCAGCGCCTCGGCCATCGGGCGCACCAGGTTGACATCCGCCACGCCCAACACTTGCTTTTTCACGCGGGCGGGGTTGGTCAGTGGCCCCAGAATGTTGAAAACGGTACGGAAGCCGATTTCGCGGCGCACCGGCGCGACGAATTTCATCGCCGGATGATAGGTGGGGGCAAACATGAAGCCGAAGCCCGTTTCGCGGATGCAGCGCGCCACCGCGTCGGGAGCGAGATCGATCCGCGCGCCCAGCGCTTCCAGCACGTCGGCGCTGCCACACTGGCTGGTGGCGGCGCGGTTGCCGTGCTTGGCGACGGGCTGGCCCGCGCTGGCTACAACAAACGCCGCCGCCGTGGAAATATTGAACGTCCCCGCGTGGTCGCCGCCGGTACCGCAGGTATCCATCGCGTCCACGTCAGCGGGCAGTTCCACCGCCAGGGCGTTGGCACGCATGCCCCGCGCCAGCCCGGCGATCTCTTCCACCGTCTCGCCCTTCATCCGCAGCGCCGTCAAAATGGCAGCGATCTGCACGGGAGGGATCTGCCCGGTCATCATCTCATGCATGGTTTCATCGGCCTGTTCTTCGCGCAAGGACTGGCCTGCCATCACCAACGTCAGCGTGTCACGAAGCATGGTTGTGCCTCCAAGAAGTGTTGCAGCAATTGCTTGCCGTCGGTTGTGAGGATGGATTCAGGGTGGAACTGCACGCCGCTGATGGGATAGTCCCGGTGGCGCAGCCCCATAATCAGACCGTCGTTGGTCCAGGCCGTGATCTCCAGGCACGCGGGCAGCGTCGCCCGCTCAACAATCAACGAATGGTAGCGCGTGGCGATGAAGGGATCGCTCATGCCGGCAAAGATCCCCGCGCCGCTGTGATAGATCTGCTCGGTTTTGCCATGCACCGGCCTGGGCGCGCGGATAACGCGCCCGCCGAACGCCTGCCCGATGGCCTGATGCCCCAGGCACACCCCCAGGAGCGGAATGCTCGCCCCGAAGCGCTCGATGACCGCCAGCGAGATCCCCGCCTCATTCGGCGTGCAGGGGCCGGGCGAGATGATGATGCGCTCCGGCTGCATGCGGTCGATCTCATCCAGCGAGATCGCGTCATTGCGCGCCACCTGCACCTCTGCGCCCAGTTCGCAGCAATATTGGTACAGGTTATAGGTGAAGCTGTCGTAGTTATCGACAATCAAGATCATCGCTGGACTCCTTTAGGAGATGGGACAAGAGGCGAAGGACACGGAAGTCTCACAGAAAGCACGGAAGAATACTTTGCCATCCACGCCCGCCGGGGGTTCAACCCCCCGGCTCGGAACAGAAACCCCTCCGGGCTAGAATCTGACATATTTGAGTCGTTCGTTACATTCTTGAACATGTGTATCTTCATGATTTCTTCTTCGATCCTTTCCGTGTCTTTCCGTGAAAGATTTCCGTGTCTTCCGTGTCCCGTCCCTTTTCTGCCATGTCCACCGCGCGCCAGAGGGCGGCGGCTTTGCGTTGGGTTTCCTCGAACTCGACGGCGGGGTCGCTGTCCGCGACGATGCCCGCGCCGGCCTGGGCATAGGCCGTGCCGTCCTTGAGCACCAGCGTGCGAATGGCGATGGCCATAACCAGGGTGCCGGGGCGGCTGAAATAGCCCACGGCGGCGCCATAGACGGCGCGCCGCTCGCCTTCCCGTTTCGCGATTAACCGGATTGCCCGCACTTTGGGCGCGCCGGT
>JAJPKG010000418.1 GCA_021323815.1 Pseudomonadota bacterium | reverse complement strand
CGAAATTCCGGCAGATGCGGCGCTCGATTGGATCGCCGTCACGGTGGCCGCATATAACCTCTTGCGAGTGTTCCCTGAAGAGGTCGTGGCCTATCATTACAAGCGCCTGTTCCATCCTCAGCGCAACGCCTAGCGCCAGCGGTCAAAAAGCGCAAGGTACCCTAAGGGACGACGGTCGTGGCTGCGACGCTTGCCGTTTCGGTGGCTGCTGCGGCAGCAAGATATTGCGAGAGCAAGACGATGACGCTCATTTCGGGGCGGTGCAGCATGTCCGGCGCGAAGGTGACATGCGTCTGGTTTTTCCAATTCGTCGCATACTGGAACATCGGACGGCCAGCGGCGTCCGTCCAGATGGTTTCATGTTTCCAAAAGCCCTGTTGCCGGCGATGAAAAACCGCACCATCCACGAACGTCAGGGTTCCCTTTGTGCCGGTCCAGTGCGTCGTATAGGTTGCCAGCGGCGTGCCGGCGGCATCATGGATGATGATGTCCTGTTTCCAGAAGCCGGCGCGTTTGAAAATGAAAGTTCCGGCGCTGGTCGTTCCGGTGGCCCGATTCATCCAGCCGTTGATATCAAGCGTGGCGACCATGTTCGCCCCATCCGCCAATTCAAAATGATATTTACGCCAGCTTGGTTTGACCCACTGAAGCGAATAGGTGCTGAGATTGCTCAATGGCTGCATGGTGTTTTTCTCCTGTCGGCTGTTGCTTCCCACAGTATCCTCTCTAGAAGCAGCATAGGTGATGTGAGGCGATCAATCAAGAGAGCTACTTCACACCAAAACACCATCAGAGCATTTGGGGAAAATGCGCGCTCCCTCGGCAATGGAGGGAGCGCGCAGAGGGGAATGCGTGGATCAGGCGTCGCGCACGGGGATCTGGCGGATCTGCTCATCGGTGATGTTCAAGTCCGCATGCTTTTCATCGGCGTGAGCGCGCCCTTTTTTGAAGAGTTCATCATCGTTTTCCGCTTCGATACGCTGCCCACACAGCGGACAGTCTGCAACTCGCATTGCCGGCTCCTTTCGTGTCACCTCGCCGTGACAAAGAAACAGTTGAGGAAAGCCCGGTGCTTTCCCTCACCCGCAGTATAACCGACATTGTGGAACAGAAGACAGATAGCTGGAAACCGCTTTTTGACCCCATCTCCTGGCCCCTTCCTCGCCTTCGGCAGAGAGGGAGAACCAGAAGCAAACCGATCTGTCCACGAGCGCAGAAACAGCGGCGGCCACCGGCATGGCGCTTCACGCGAGTTTCCAGCTTGCCGCCAAGGTCAGCAGCCGGTCGATGGGCTGGGCCAGCCGCCCGCCGAGCCAGGTGACGAAGCACGCGCTGAACGATCCCGTGCCCATGCCGCCGATGATATCGAGGGGATAATGCACGCCGACATAGATGCGCGCGAAGCCGATGAGCAGCGCCGCCAGCAGCGCCACGCTGGCGAACAATGCGGGAAGAATGTAGCGTTGCTGGGCTACTTTCGCGCCATGAGCGCCCCATTCTGCCAGCGTGCGCCGCTGCTCATCATGTTTTCCGCTTAGATGATAGCGCGCCAGCAAACCAACATATAACACCAACATCACCGCCACAGCGAAGGCGACTCCGGTGTGATCGCTGGGGAATGAAGCATCCGCCGAGTGGCTAATCAACAGAATATCATCGTTGGGATGCGAGACGAATGGGCGTGGCTCAAAGATGAACCGTTCGATGGTCAGATTGCCGCCAATCGCCAGCAGGATGGCGAAAGGTGCCAGCAGCAGCGTGCGCAGCCCCAGCCGCCGCTCGAAATCGCTCAGGCCGCGCAGCATGCCGCGCGCAGGCGACCACGACGCAAACGCCGCCCACCATACCAACAGAAACGCCACCAGCACAAAAATCAGATCGTTCGCGCTGAAGATCATGAATCGATCCAGCGCGCCATTCTGCCCAGCGTGATCATTGATCGTGTCAAACAGTTGCCAGTTGCTCGCCAACAATTGCTGCATGGTCCATGCTTCCTTTGCCTAAGTCTTCTTAACGTTCTTAAACGAATTTTAACATGGAGAGGCGCGTTGAGTAGGAGAGGTTTGCCACATTTGCAAGAACAACCGGCATGGTTATAATGAAGCAAGAGCGTAGACAATCGTATGTTCCGCAGAGATTGGAGTTTTCATCGATGGCTCGCCTGTTTATCTCCTACTCACGTCAGGATCAAGAGTTTGTGCGACGACTCTACGATGCGCTGGTGGCTGACAAACATGAGGTGTTCGTCGATTGGGAAAGCATTCCGCCATCGTCACAGTGGCTGAAAGAGATCAATGAGGCACTGGATAAAAGCGATGTTGTCTTGTTCGTCATCAGTCCCGATTCACTCGCGTCGGAAATGTGCCAGCACGAGCTAGCATATGCTGAGGCGAATAAGAAGCGGCTGATCCCTCTCATCTATCGCGAGGTACTCACGACGGCAGTACCACCCTCCCTGGCGGCGATCAACTGGATTTTCTTTCGCCCGGCGGATAATTTCGCTGCCGCCCTCGCCACACTTGAGCAGGCGATTTCAACTGACCTGGACTTTGTGAAGGCTTCGACGCGCTTTCTGGTGCGCGCCAAAGAATGGGAAGAACACAAGCGCAACGCGAGCTTTTTGCTGCGGGGCGGCGAGTTGGCAGAGGCCGAGCATTGGCTGGCTGATAGCGGCGGGCGTGAGCCAGCCCCCAGCCAGCTTCAGACGCAGTTCATCTTTGCCAGCCGCCGCGCTGCCTCTAATCGGCAGCGCGGGCTGATCAGCGCGCTTTCCGTCATTGTCATCATTATGATTTCTTTGACCAGCGTCGCGCTGGTGTTTTATCGGATTGCCGAGATGAACCGGCAAGAAGCTGTGGCGAATCAGCGCCTCGCCGTCACCCAGGCAAAAATCGCTAATGTGCGCGCGCTGGCTGCCCAGGCGAATGCCCCCACATTCGGCAAGAATCTGGATACGCGGCTGCTCTTGAGCTTGCTTGCGGTACACGACTCGCAGCGCGACCACGTCGCTGCCTATGATGCTGGCAACAGCTTGATGACCTTGCTGGAAGAAAACGGCCACGTGAAGCGTTATCTGCACACTCCCGGCGCGCACGTGGGGGATGGCGCGGTAAGCGTGGCGCAGAGCCAGGACGGTAAAGTGCTGGCCTCGCTCTCAAAAACAGGCTTTTACCTATGGGATCTCACCCAGCAGAATCCCACCCCCGTCGCTGTTTCCGGCCTGCACAGCAGCGACCAAAATTTTATTTTGTCGATGAGCGCGGATGGCACCTACGCGGCGGGCATGGGAGAATATTTCACCAACGACACGGCCAATAACGATCGCAACGAGTTGCTCATCTTCAACACCAAGACGCAGCAAACCGTCAAAATGTACCCTAACCTCACTTTGCCGGAGAATCCAGATGCCGTCGCACAAAGCATGGCGCTGAGCGCGGATGGGAAGCAGGTGATTGCCAGCTTCTGGCAATCCAGCACCAATAAGAGTTTCGTGACACTCTGGCCCATCACCGGCGATCCATCCAAGCCAACGAAGCACATCACCATCAATGGCGAACTCGATGATGTGGCCATCAGCCCGGATGACAGATGGGTGGGCCTGAGCGATTCCACCAACAGCAAGACGTTTCT
>JAJPKG010000052.1 GCA_021323815.1 Pseudomonadota bacterium | reverse complement strand
GAGATTCAGCGCTTCATCATCGCCCGCGATCTGCTGCGCGGCTACACCAAACTGGGGGAGTTGCTCTGATGGCGACGCAGCTTGACGAGAGCGTGGTGGGCATGACCAGCTCGCCGCAAGAATTCGAGGTGGAACGCGGGGCGATTCGCCGGTTCGCTGAGGCTGTCGGCGACCCTAACCCGCTCTATCACGACGAGGCGCATGCCAGAGCATGCGGTTATGCGGGGCTGCTCGCGCCGCCGACGTTCCCCACAACCTTTCGCGTGGCACTGCCCATCGAGATCGATGCCGCGCGCATCCTGCATGGCGAGCAGGAATATGCCTACACGCGGCCCATCGTCGCCGGCGATGTCATTCGCTGCGCGACCACCATCCGCAGCGTGCGCCAGCGCGAGGGATCGCTGGGCAAGATGACCATCGTCGTCATCGAAACCACCGGCACCGATCGCGCCGGCCAACCCGTCTTCACCGGCACCAGCACCATCATCGTGCATTGATCAACCCGCGAAGGCGGGTTTCGTCGCGCAGCGCTTAGGCGCGGTTTCAACGGCCCGCCAAACTCATGAGGAGAATCCCACCCATGCCCCAGCTTGATTGGTCAACCATCACCGTCGGCCAGGAATTGCCGCCGCTGGTGAAGCCGCCGATCACCAAAAAGCAACTGGTGATGTATGCCGGCGCGTCGGGCGACTTCAATCTGATTCATACAGACGTGGAGACGGCGCGCGAGGTCGGGCTGCCCGGCATCATCGCGCACGGCATGCTCAGCATGGGCTTCCTGGCGCACTATGCCGGAGAACTGGTCGGGGATCAGGGCTTTGTGCAGCGGCTCAAGGTGCGCTTCAGCGGCATGGTCTTTCCCGGCGACGTGCTGACCTGCCGCGCCAAAGTGACGGCCAAAGACGAGCAGGCACGCACCATCACGCTCAAGCTCTCGGCGGAACGCGAAGCGGACAAACCGCTGACCTCCGGCGAGGCCGTGCTGCAATTGAGGAACCAGTCATGACCAGCCAAACCGCCGTCTATCTCTGCGACGGCATCCGCACGCCCATCGGCAGATTCGGTGGCGCGCTCTCTTCCATCCGCACCGACGATCTGGCCGCGCATCCCATCCGTGCCTTGCTTGCCCGCAACCCGTCGCTTGATCCCGCAAGCATCGACGAGGTATTGCTGGGCTGCGCCAACCAGGCGGGTGAAGATAACCGCAACGTGGCGCGCATGGCGCTGTTGCTGGCAGGGCTGCCCCCAAGCGTCCCCGGCATGACCATCAACCGCCTGTGCGCTTCGGGGATGGATGCCGTCGGCACCGCCGCCCGCGCCATCGCGGCGGGCGAGATCGACCTCGCCATCGCGGGTGGGGTGGAATCGATGTCGCGCGCCCCCTTCGTCATGGGCAAAGCCGAAACGCCTTTCTCGCGCTCCATGAAGCTGGAAGATACCACCATCGGCTGGCGCTTCATCAATCCGCTGATGAAGCAGCAATACGGCGTCGATTCCATGCCCGAAACCGCCGAAAACCTGGCCGAAGACTACGCCATCAGCCGCGAAGATCAAGACGCCTTCGCTTGGCGCAGCCAACAGCGCGCCGCCCGTGCCCAGGAAACCGGCTATTTCGCTGAGGAGATCGCGCCCGTCACCATCCCCGGCAAGCGCGGCGCAACAGTGGTGAGCGTGGATGAACATCCGCGCCCGGAAACGACGCTGGAGGGGTTGGCGAAACTGCCACCCATCGTTCGCCCCGGCGGCACGGTGACGGCGGGCACATCTTCCGGCGTGAATGACGGCGCGGCGGCGCTCATCGTGGCATCCGAGCGGGCGGCGAGCGCGCATGGCCTGACACCGCGAGCGCGCGTGCTGGGCATGGCGACGGCGGGCGTTCCACCCCGCATCATGGGCATCGGCCCCGTCCCCGCCACGCGCAAGCTGCTCTCTCGCCTCAATCTCAGCCTGGGGGATTTCGATGTGATCGAGTTGAATGAGGCGTTCGCCAGCCAATCACTCGCCTGCCTGCGCGACCTGAGCATCGCTGACGACGCGGAATATGTCAATCCACACGGCGGTGCCATCGCGCTGGGCCACCCGCTGGGGATGAGCGGGGCGCGATTGGTGCTGACCGCCATGCATCATCTCGCTGCAACGGGAGCAAAACGCGCCCTGGCAACGATGTGCGTCGGCGTCGGGCAAGGCGTGGCCATTGCGCTGGAACGAATCTAGCCCCGGTAGGGCGGGACATGCCAAAGGAGCACCTTTAACGCCACGTGGGACGACGGGAACACCCCCGCCACGCATGGTTTACCGATCCGGGCAGCCGCTCTGCAATTCAGCAGAAAGAAAACCGCCATCGCGTGATGGCGGCTTTGTGTGAGGGTGGGCAATAGCCGGCTCGAACGGCTGACCTCCACGATGTCAACGTGGCGCTCTGACCAACTGAGCTAATTGCCCCGGAATTAGTTGCATTATATGCCATAACGTTCTGCATGTCAATATACACAGGACTTTTGGGGGTATGATCATCGGGCGGCCAGGCACATATGCTATACTCTATGTCATCATCGAGTGCCAACTTGACTGTTGAGTTGTTGTGCAGTCATTGCACCCCATCATTATCTTAGTGTATCCGGCAACAGGAACGGAGCGTTGTTGTATGAGTACGCAGCCACCCGAAGACAATCCAGGGCAAGTGCCACCGGCGAACGCACCTCAGGGCAGCGGCACGCCGTCGCGCCCGCTAGGGCGCGGCCCCAATTCCGCCCCCAACACCAACTGGGGACGGCGCACCGGCAATCTCGGTCGCGCGGCACCCTCCGAACCGCCGGATCTGCGGCGCTATTCCACCACGCCGCGCTACGACATGGCCACCATCGCCGATCTGATCGGCGTGCGCGCCGTCACCTTGTGGGCATGGGAGCAAAACCTGGGCGTCATCGCGCATGATCCCGCCGCCGAGGCCGCGACCGGCTTGCGCTATTCAGAGCGCGATCTGATCGTGCTGAGCTGGCTGCGCGACCAGATTGTTGCTGGGGTTGATCCGCTAACGGCGGCGCAGAAGCTGCGCGAGGCCATCGTTGCCGCCGGTGCCACGCCGCCGCCGCTGCCTGAGGTGCCACGCACGCCGTCGCGCCCGCTCGGTTCCCCCACAGGTCGCTTGATGGACCCCACATTGAACCCACCGAGCGTGCCATATCCCCGCCCGGACGTGAGCGCGAATCCCCCCAGCCAGCCCTATCCGCGCCCTGATGTCGGCGCGAACCCGCCGAGCCGGCCCTATCCCCCCGATGCTGACACGGTGGCGAATCCCGCCAGCGTGCCTGTCAACCGCCCGGCGGAATCATCCCCGAATCCGCCGAGCATGCCATATACGCGCCCCGCCGACCCTTCGCTGAATCCGCACAGCCGGCCTGTTGCGTGGGCAGAGACGCCCATGCAGTCCCCCGGCAGCCAGCCCATCTCGCGCCGGCTGAATACGGGCGAGCCGAGCCAGCCCATCTCGCGCATCGGCGCGTCGCGCCACACGCCGGAATCCGTCATGCCGCCCTCGCAGCCCATCATCAGCGGCGCGCGGCCCGTCTATGAGGGCGGGCAGGTGGTGAGCCAGACCTGGGTGGGCGCGATGCCCAGCCGGGATCTGCGCACGCTGGTGCAGCCGTTATTGCAGGCGTTTTCCCTCTTTGATGCCCCCGCCGCCGCGCGCATTCTGGATGATGCCTTCATGAGCCGTTCGGTGGAAACCACCTGTCTCACGCTGGTCGTGCCGGCCATCGCGCGCATTCATGACCAATGGGCGCGCAAGGACGGCCTGATGGCTGAGGGCGTGTTTGGCATGAATATGCTCAAAGCGCGCCTGTTCCGCCTGTTTGACGTGCTGCCCGAAAATTCGACCGCACCACTGACCATCGTCGCCACCGGCCCCGATGAACCGCATGAACTGAACGCGCTGATGCTGGCGCTGTTTTGGCGGCGCATCGGCCTGCGCGTGGTATATCTCGGCGCTGAGGTCTCCGGCAAGGGCATCGTTGACAGCGCCCGCAAGCTGCGACCGCGCGTGGTGGCGCTCACCGTTTCCACTTCCGCCCGCGCTCGCCTGGTGGCGCAGGTGGATGCCGAACTGAGCAAATTTCAGTCGCAGCGCCCCATGTTTTGTCTGGTGGGCGAAGTG
>JAJPKG010000130.1 GCA_021323815.1 Pseudomonadota bacterium | reverse complement strand
GCCAACGGTCTCAGCCACCGGCTTTGCCGGCCTCTGCGGAGGATGGTTACGGACCCGCGGGATGCGCCTAGAAGCCCGCCCCCTTCTAGGGGGCTGGGAGTGTCACAGCCTATGCAATGAGAGCATTAGGAACTATCTCCTACGCTCTCTTGGTGTTTTCAGAAGGTGGGGGGGAGCGGCTATGTCAAGGCCGAAAGTATCCTTACCTCAAGTCACTGTCGAGGCTTTGCGTCGGCATCGCTTGTGCCAGGATAAGGAGCGAGCGATTTTGGGAGACATGTGGGATGTTGATAGTGATTTGATGTTCCCTAATACTGTGGGGAAGCCAATAAATGCTAGCAACCGTATTGTTCGAGAGTTTCAGCCGTTTCTTAAAAAGGCGGGTTGCCCATTGATTCGATTTCATGATTTGCGCCACACGGCTGCAACGCTGTTGCTGAGCAAAGGGGTCAATGTGAAAGGAGTTAGTGAGATGTTGAGACATGCTGACGTGCCAACGACGTTGAGGATTTATGCTCACGTGTTGCCATACATGCAGCAGGCAGCGGCAAACACGATGGATGCGGTGTTTGGGAAATTGGGTTCAGATTGATGGATTAGGGTCAGAATTGGGGTCAAAATGCCAAAATGAGCAAAAAAGAGCAGTCGGCACAATACCGACTGCTTCTTATTATCCCTGTCTATATCTTGCTTTATCTTTGGTGGGGCTGACAGGATTCGAACCTGCGACGCACGGTTTAGGAAACCGACGCTCTATCCCCTGAGCTACAGCCCCATGACGTGCGGGGATAACTCCCCGCACAGGTGCAGCATATCACAGCGAAGGCGAGGGATGCAACCTGACCCACCGTAGCCCGGTGGGGTTGCTTTTTCGAGCAGGGGGTAATCCCCCGGCTGTCGGCAGGTGCTTCTGAAAAAGGGGATGCCCCGCGCGGAACGGGAGGAAGGAAAGTTCGCGCAGGGCATTCTCTGTGGCGTTGTGCCGGCGGGCTGTCATGGCCCGGAGCGACAGCGAGTGAGCGGGTATATCTCCCTCTAGTGGCGCGCCATCGCCGGCGGAGCATGCCACATCGACGGTGCCAATGATCATCCCCGGCGGGAGAGTGTGGAGCGCGTGACCGGGCGGTTGGCAGCGGACGAACGCGCATTGGTAGGGCCGTTGCCGGCAGGTTTCGGTGCTGTTTTGCCCGCGCTATTGCCACCAGCCGACGATTTCGTCGCGATGTTGCCGGCTGCCGTCGTTTTGGTGGCGTTGTTGGCAGATTTTAGGGGGGCTGTGTTGCCCGATTTTTTCACGTTCGCCGTTGCCGCAGCTTTCGTCGCGGCGGACGTGACAGGCGGCTCAGCCAGGGGCGCAGCAGATTCGGTCAGCGGTGCCGGCACGGTGGGCGAGACGCCCAGCACGAACGACAGCACCGGCGCAAGCTGTGCCCGGCGATCAGCGGAGATGCGTTCCAGCAGCCAGCGCGACAGCCAGGGATCGACCGTCAGCGCCACGCCGGAAGCGCCTGCCAGCAGCAACGCCGACCACGCGAAGAGCAGATCCAGATCGTCGCTGGTATAGAAGGGGTGCGCGTGCCAAGTAGCCGACAGATAATAGATCACATTGAGGAACAGACCGAAAAATGCCGCCGGACGAAACAAAATGCCCAGCAGCGTTCCCAGGCCGACAGCGAATTCCCCATAGGCGACCAGCACGCCGAAGAGCTGCGCGTGCGGGATTACCACGTGCAGCAAAAAGCCGCTGATGGGTGATTGCTTCGCCATGAACCCCACAAAGTGGCCGAAGTAGCCACGCGCATGCGGATTCAAGAATTGTGGATTGGTAATTTTTGACCAGCCAGCGTACAAAAACACAGCGGCCAGGTAAAGCCGCAGCGGCAGCAGCGCCCAGCCCATTGCGCGGCTCGTTAGCCAACTGGAGCGCAGGGTGTCACTGAAACGCCCGGTTGTGGCGGTTGTCGTGGTCGCAGTCTGCATGGTTGTTCACCTGCAATCCGTTTGGGGTGAGGACGCGCCCATGTCGGCGCGTAACTATGCCGCGTAGTATATCATAGTCCTGGATTGATACCTCTGGCTTCTATGAGAAAACGTCAATCTATCAAAAAATTTTACGCGGTATAAACATAACGAATTAGCCGGCAGGGGGCAATTCATCGTGCCCGAACAGGTATTAGCCCGCAGGGGTTGCTTTTTCGAGCCGGGGGGGGGAATCCCCCGGCAGTTGCGCCCAACTTGCTGCTTCGCTTTCGCCTGCAAGCTCCAATCGCTATGCCACTATGCCACCCACCAATCGGCAACGTTCCAGTTAACGGCATCCAGCGCGGGGCCGGGAATGTCGTCTTTGAGGGCGTTGGTGGTGAGCGTGATGACCGGCCAGAGATAGAGCGGCGTCACGTCATATTGTTGTGCTACCACGATCTGCTGTGCCTGCTTCAACGCCGTCACGCGCGCTGTGAAATCCAGCGTGCCGCGCTCCGTTTGCAAGACGGCATCCAGATGGGGATCGTCGATATGCCCATAGTTCGTGCCGCCGGGATTCACCTTTGACGGGATGGCGCTGGAATGGTAAATGTCGAAGGTAAAATCAGGATCGGCGCTGCCCACGAACGCCAGCACCGCGATGTCGAATTGTCCCGTCGCCAGCAACCCTTGCTGCGTGAAGTCCGCGAAAACCTTCGTGGCGGGATACGTCTTCACCGTCACGCTTACGCCGATTGCTTGCCATTCCGCCGCCAGCAAGTTTGCTTCCTGCGCGCGGGCGCTGTCGTTATCCGTCACCAGAGTGAAGTGCAGCGGTTGGCCGTCGGGGCCGACGCGGATGCCGTTGCCGTTCTTGTGGCTATAGCCTGCGCCGTCGAGCAACGATCCGGCCTTCGCTGGATCCGGCTTAGTTGCGCTCAATGCTTTGTTGAAATCGAGCGCCTGGGGCGAGGTGATGGACGCGGCAGCCCATTGCTGGCACGCTGTCCCCAACACCTGCTGGATCAGGGCGCATTTATCGACCGCCAGCGAGAGCGCCTCGCGCACCGTTGATTTCGCCAGCGCAGCGTTTGCCTGGTTATAGAGCACGTGCTCATAGCCGGCGGCGGGCGTTAGATTCAGCGTGCCGCCTGCCTGGCGCAGCGCCGCCAGATCTGACGGGCCAAAGTCCTGTGCCAGCGTCAAATTGCCGCTGCTGAACGCGCTGATCTCATCCTGTCGCCCGTGGAAGATCTGGAAGGTGAGCGCCTTGAGGAACGGTCCATAGAAGCTGGATGAGGTGTAATTGGGATTGGGTGCCAGCGTGAAATGATCATCCAGCATATAATCGGTGATCATATACGGCCCGCTGGTGGCTTTGGGCTGAAAATTCACCTCGGCGCTGGTGGTGAAGTTTGCCAGGGCGAGGCCGCCGAACTCGTGGCGTGGCAGAGCGTAGGGCAGATACGCCAGATAGGGGCCGAACGGCGCGGCGAAACGCACCTTCACTGTGTGCGGATCAGGCGCGCTGACGCTGGTGATGACGCCATAGCCGCCGATATTCACCGCCGCCGTCTTGGGGTTCGTCAGCGTTTGCCAGCCAAAGACAAAATCATCAGCGGTGAGCGGTTGCCCATCAGACCACTTGAGATCCGGCAGCAGTTTCATGGTGACAGTGGTGCCGTCATTGCTGACATCGCCGTTCACCTGCGTGGGGACCTCGGTGCATTCATCGGGCATCCATTTGAAATCCGCCCCCGCAACCACGCAATTGCCCATGATGGCGTGCATGATGATGAAATCGATATGCTGATCGGCAAACAGCGGGCTGACACTGTCGGGCGATTCCCAATCCCCCAACGTGATGCTGCCCTTTGGGGTGGGATGCGCGCTGCTGGTGTGATAGGCATCCGCTTTGCCGGCCTGGGCGCACGGCGTGCCGCCGGGGCAGATGGGGGCATAGGCGCTGCCCACGTTTGGCGGGGGAAGATGCGAGATGGATGTTGCCGAGGTCGAACCGCTGCCCCCGCCGCTGCACGCCGCCAGAAAGATACTTGCCATGATAACAGGAAGAAGATATCGCCAGGGCATGCCGCCCCGCTTTCCAAATCCGCCCACGCTGCCTCCACAGATATCCAAGAAAGGAAGATAGAGATTGATCGCATGATCGTTATATCAGATAAGACACGCGTGGCATAGAGCGATAGGACCATCAGCCGCACCGTTTCCGGCCTGAGCATGATCTTCCCCACAATTCCGGCAAAATCCCCCTGTTCAGGGATTGTGTAGCGTGGTACAATCAGCAGAGAAGCCAGCGCGACAAGGATTCGTTTTGCGGACACTGCTGGTTTTCGGCCCGCGCGGTCAGGAGGCATGACAATGATGCAGCGGCAAACGGTGCAGATGCCGACTATCCTGGTGATCGAGAATGATGCGGGGAATCGCATCCTGGCCGAGCGCATCCTGAGCATGTCGGGCTATCGCTATCTTTCCGCCCAGAATGGCCGTGACGCGCTGGAATTATTGGAACACCATCCAGTTGATTTGATTCTCACCGACCTTTCCATGCCGGTGCTGGACGGCTTCAGCATGGCGCAACAGATTCGCGCCATGCCCCGTTTCGCGCACATCCCCATTGTCGCGCTGACAGCGCACGCCTATGAGCCAGAGCGGCAAAAGGCGCTGCGCATGGGCTGCACCGATGTGCTGGTGAAACCCTATCGCCCTAAAGATCTGCTGGCTATCATCGAGCGTCACCTGGCCGGAGCGTCCCACGCATGAGCGACATCCCCGCCATCACCATCCGCCTGCGCTATTTCGCGGCACTGCGCGAGGCGATGGGAGCCGAAAACGGCACCCTCACGCTGCCGGCAGGCGCAACCATCGCCGACGCCCGCGCTGCTTTCGCCGCGCAGCATCCAACCGCGCAGCCCATCTTGGAACGCTGCGTGGTTGCCCGCAACCGCGCCTTTGCTGATGACGCCGTCGTGTTGAGCGATGGCGACGAGGTGGTGTTCATCCCGCCGATGGCCGGGGGATGATTATTCTTCTTCCGTCTCGCTATAGCGCGTGATGAGGCGGTCCACCAGGCCGGCGATCTCTTGCCAGATGTGGTGCTGATATTCCAGCATTGTC
>JAJPKG010000328.1 GCA_021323815.1 Pseudomonadota bacterium | reverse complement strand
TGTATCTATGACAAAACCAAAGAAGTGCAGGTGCATCAGAAGCAGTGGTTTCATGCCGTCTGGAAGCAGCACGGCTGGGATGGGGAAAGCCGGGTGACGCGGATAGAGTTCCGCTATGAGCGAGAATGCTTGCATGAGATGGGGATAGAATGCCCCTATGAGATGCTTGATCAGGTGGGCAGCCTGTGGGCGTATTCGACGCAAAAATGGTTGCGCCACTGCGCGCCAAACGGGGATACGAATCAGTCGCGTTGGCCGCTCTCGGATGTGTGGTGCCTGGTTCAGCAGCCCCCAGAGATGGGGGAGGCGGTGCCAGCGGTGCGCGAAAAGAAGGTGGAACTGGATGCCGAGCGGGCGAAAGCGGGGTTTGTGGGGTATGCGACCTCGTGGGCGGTGCGGGAAGTGTTCCGCTATCAGCAAGGGGCGATGACGATGCAGGGCGACCCGCTGGGCTTGCCGCTGGATGTGGTCGAAGATGATGGCGCGGGCTTCCTGGCATGGGCCTTCGACCCGGTGAGGGCGTATCTGGATGAGCGTAAAGCGGCGACATTTATCGGGGTAATGCAAGAGAAGGCGCGGCGATTAGGACTTGTACTAGCCGCATGAAAACATTGATCTGCAAACGTAACATGGGCTATACTGTGCTTAGAAAATATCGGGTTGCCGTGATATCTGAGAGGAGTACCCTATGACGGCTTATCATGCCACCTTTATGAGCCACGCTCATGCTGATAATGTCACTGTCGCTGATTATGCCGCGCGCTTGCGAGCAAAAGGCGTCGATCTCTGGCTGGACCTCAATGACGCACAAAAAGGGCATGATCTCTCGACTGATATCACAGCACAACTGGAGCGGCGCTCGGCGTTCGTCTTGATGGTGACGGCGGCTTCCAATACTTCTCGCTGGGTGGGGATGGAAGTGAGCAATTTCATCGCGCTGTATAACGACAAGCAGATGTATCAGGTGAATGGGGTGGAGCGGCTGATCTTGCCGGTGAGGCTGGAAGACGTGCCGATTCCCAGCAGGTTGCGTGCCTTCAATTGGATCGACGCTGTGGGGCGGCCACGCGATCAGGTGGTGGATGAAATCGCTCGTGCCTTGCAGGTGCAAGCGCATGTTATCCCTGATCCGCCGGCGCGCCAACCGCAGTTGCCACCTGCTCCACAACCAGCCTGGGATGAGATTGCCATCCCCGCGCGGCTGGATGGTTTGGGGTTCCAGGGCTGGCGCGACCGCAAAACCGGGGTCTCGTTCATTATCCCCCCGGTGTGCCAGGTGCCGGCGGGCAAGTTCACCATGGGCAGTGCCCAGGACGATCCCCAGGCGTTTGATGACGAGAAGCCGCAATATAGCGTCTTCGTGGGGGATTTCGAGATCGGCGCGTATCCGGTGACGGTGGCGGAGTATGCTCTGGCGGTGCAGGCGGGCGCGGTGCCGGCACCTCAGGGCGATGATGACGAACGCTATGGCTGGAAGCAGCAACAACAACACCCTGATCATCCGGTGGTGCGGGTGAGCTGGCAAGACGCACAGAAATACGTGCAGTGGTTGGCAGGGGTGACCGGCCAACTGTGGCGCCTGCCTACTGAAGCAGAATGGGAGAAAGCCGCGCGGGGGACAGATGGGCGCATCTATCCCTGGGGGAATCAATGGGATAAGGCGCGGGCGAACACCAGAGACGGCGGACCCATCGAAACGACGCCGGTTGGCGCATATGCCGCGAAAGGCGATGCCAGCCCCTATGGATGCCATGACATGGCCGGCAACGTCTGGGAATGGACGCATACAGCATGGTATGACCAACCACCTTACGATATCAATAAATATGAGAATGATAGTGATAATAGACGTGTGCTGCGTGGCGGCTCGTGGGACTACATTCCACAGTACGCGCGCGCGGCCTGCCGCGACAGGAGCGATTGGGTCGACTGGGACAACCGCGGGGGTTTCCGGCTCGCTCGCGGGCGTGTGGGCTGGTGAATCTAGAACATGAGTTCTTGTTTACTTGCTTTCTTTTAATAATGCTAGATGAAATGTGAGCTATACAGTGTCAACATTGTATAGCGTCAGCCTCTTCGCGCGAAGCGCGATCGAAATTTTTTGATTTTTGGGCATGGTGGGGGAGTGGGAGATGGAAGAAGAACCGTTGTCGCTCTTTGAGCAGATTGCCTCATTTGCGAATCTGTGGCTGGCCGCTCATAAGGCGGCGCGCGGCAAGCATGCGCGGCCCGATGTCGCCGCCTTTGATTACGACCTGGAAGGCTGGCTCTTGCGCCTGCGGAGGCAGTTGCTCGCCCGCACCTATGCGCCGTCTCCCTATCGCCGCTTCACCTTCGCTGATCCCAAGCCGCGTCATATCTCTGCCGCGCCCTTCAAGGATCGCGTGGTGCATCACGCCCTCTGTAACATCATCGAACCCATTGGCGAGCGGCGCTTCATCGGCGATTCCTATGCCAACCGCCAGGGCAAAGGCATTCATGATGCCCTAGATCGCTGCACGCACTTCGCCCGGCGCTATCGCTACGTCTTGCGCTGCGATATCGTGCAGTTCTTCCCCTCGGTGGATCTAGCGATCTTGCGCCGCATCCTGGCGCGGATGATCCGTGATGACGAGGTGCTCTGGCTCTGCGATC
>JAJPKG010000493.1 GCA_021323815.1 Pseudomonadota bacterium | reverse complement strand
CCGCCGGCCAGATGCGCCGGCAGGGGCGCACTGGGATTGCCTACGCGGGCGCGATAATCCTTCGCCAGCCGTGCCAGCACGCGGGCGAGCGAGCGCTGTGACAGGCGCAGGAGCCTGCTCATCAGCGATTCGGGCGTGGTGGACATCGTCAGCACGTTCAGATAAAACCACGCCGCGTAAGCCGTTTGCACATTATAGGATGTTTTGAGGTCGGCCTGGTGCAGCGTCACGGGGGGCGGCGTCGCTTCGCCGCGCACGCGATCCACCAGGCGGGGATTCATGCACAGGTCGCTCACCAGTTCGGCACTGATCAGGTTGGCATCCACACCGTCATAGGGATCGCCCACATGGGTCGCTTTGCCGGCAATGTAAAACAGCGGCAGCAGCTTGCCGATGCTGCCGGAATAGATGGCACGTTCCGGGTCGCCGGGGTAGCGCGGCGCGACATAATCTGTATTGATCAAGCCGATGTAACGCAAGTCGCGCTCTTTGCGCAGGCGGGCCAGCCAGGCGGTGGCGGCCAACGCGCCAGCGGATTGCGTCTCTTCATCCGGCGTTGCGGCCAGCACCAGACCGAAGGGGGGTGGGTCGCCCTGCAAGGCGCGCCGGGCGAAATGGCGCATGATGGCAATGTTGACGGCCACACCGCTTTTCATATCCAACGCGCCCCGGCCAAAGAGCCATTCTGCGGGGCATTCCACCCTATCCGGGCCGAGCAAGTCCAGCGCGTGGGAGGCCAGCGCGTCCACGTCCGTTGCCAGGGGTTCCAGGTCGCCGTAATCTTCGGTGCCGACGGTGTCAATATGCCCCAGCAGCACCACCGTCTCGCGCTGTCGCCCCGCCAGAAATGCCACCGCATTTTGCCGCTCGAAGGGATCATCCGGGATGGGCGCGAGACCGCAGACGGCATAGGCTGCCCCCAGGCCGTCGCGCTTGAGCAGGTCGCACACCTTGCGGGCCACGTCGGTTTCGCCGGCGCTGGGGCTGACACTGCGAATCGCCACCAACGCGGCGGTAAACGCGCGCACATCGGCAAACCAATCCGCCGCAACGGGTGTTGTGGACATGAACAACTTCTCCTGCACTGTAGATCGCCTCATCAGTTGTACCACATCGCGGGAGAATCCGGGATGAGGGAGCGGGTTTTTGCCCCACCCCCGGCCCTCTCCCCAGCAGAGATGGAGAGGGGAGTCTGGAGGAATAGGGTTACCGATAGCCTGTAAAGACGCTGTGCCTGGCGCTATGCGGATGGAAGGGCTTGCATGGTTTTAACCATCCAGCGGATTCCGTAGGGGCGAGGCGTGCCTCACCCCGCCGGAAATGGCGGGCGGCGGGCAATCCCTGCCCCTCTTGTCCCGCGCCCTTGCCCCCAGCGGGGCTGGGTGATATGATGAACGGGTGTCGGCGCACGTGAGTTGACACAACACAAACCAAACGCCCGCGAGTCACTGCGGACCCGTGCCACGAGGAGGGCATTACAACCATGACAGCCAAACATGGCAAGAAGTATCGCGCCGCCGCCGAACTGGTGGACCATGAAAAGACCTATCAGCCGGCAGAAGCGGTGAGCCTGCTCAAGAAGATGAACTATGTGCAGTTTGACCCCACCGTCGAATTGCATATGAAACTGGGTGTGGACCCGCGCCATGCCGACCAGATGGTGCGCGGCGTAACCACGCTGCCGGCGGGCACCGGCAAAGAAGTGAAAGTGCTGGTCTTCGCGCAAGGCGACAAGGCTGCCGAGGCGCAAGCCGCCGGAGCCGATTTCGTCGGCATGGATGACCTCATGAAAGAGATCGAGGGCGGCTGGCTGGGCTTCGATGTCGCCATTGCCACCCCCGACGTGATGCAAAAGATCGCCCGCCTGGGCAAGCGCCTCGGCCCGCGCGGCTTGATGCCCAACCCCAAAGCCGGCACCGTCACGCCGGATGTCGCCCGCGCCGTGAAGGAAGTGAAGGCGGGCCGCGTGGAATTCCGTGTGGATAAAACTGGTCTCATTCATGTGCCCATCGGCAAGCTATCGTTCACCGAAGAGCAATTGATGCAAAATCTGGCGGCCACTGTCGGCGAGATTGTGCGCCAGAAACCCAGCGGCGCGAAGGGCCAATATGTGCGCAGCGTGGTTATTTGCAGCACCATGTCGCCCAGCATCCGGCTGGATCTCGCAGCGGCGCTCGCGCTGAAATAGCGCCCGCCAGATCTGTTGGGGCGCGATGCATCGCGCCCACCCCCCAGTGTCGATGACACCGGGGGATTTTTGTGGGCGCTGATTCCATCAGCGGGGTGAGAAGATTTCCTCTTGTTGATGGATGTGCTTTCGCATAGCGCGCCGCATACTGAGAAGCGATGAACCGTTCGAGGGGTTCATCGCCATTTCTTATGACGGCGCGAGGGAGAGTATGCAACAGGTAGCGACCGCACAATCTCAGCAATATATCGGCGAGCCGTTGATCGCTGTCGAGCATGTCAGCCGGGTGATCACTACACGCACGCAAAAGACGGTTATTCTGGATGATGTGACATTTGTCGTTCCCGCAGGTAGTCTGTTCGCCATCAATGGGCCGTCGGGCAGCGGGAAATCGACATTGTTGAATCTGCTGACAGGGATCGACCGGCCAACGGTGGGGCGTGTGATCTTCGCGGGAACGGAATTGCAGGCGAAAAGCGAAGACGCCCTGGCACGCTGGCGCGGCACGCACGTGGGGATCATCTTCCAGTTCTTCCAGTTGGTGCCAACGCTGACCGCACAGGAAAATGTGCTGCTGGCGCTGGAATTGGGGGGCGGTTTGCCGCGCTCCGCCTGGCGCAGGCGCGCGCAAGAGTGCCTGGAGATCGTCGGGCTGGGCGCGTTCGGCAGGCGCTTGCCCAGCGCGCTTTCCGGCGGGCAGCAGCAGCGCGTGGCCATCGCCCGCGCCCTGGCGAACGATCCGCCGGTGTTGATCGCCGATGAGCCGACCGGCAACCTTGACTCGCACACCGCTGCGCAGGTCTTCGCCACCCTGGCATCCTTGACAGAGCGCGGGAAAACGGTCGTCTACGTCACACATGATCCACGCCTGGCCGCGCGAGCAGCGGCGCGCATTGACCTGCTGGACGGGCGCATTGTGGCGCAGCACAACGCAGGGGCGGTGGTCGCGGAGGTGCAGCGATGAGCGCCGGCCTCAAAAAATCGCTGGCCGATGTGCTGCGCCGCCGGGGCCGCACGCTGCTGGTGGTGCTGGGCATCTTCATCGGCGTCTTGGGCCTGACAGTGGTCAATTTCACGGAAGACACCATCTTCAATGCGTTCGCGTTCAGCATCAGCGGTCCTCAGCCCGATATCGTGCTGGTTGTTGATCACCTGGATGCATCACTGCTGCCGGCATTGCAGGCTGTTCCCGGTGTGAAGGCGCTGCAATATCGGACCATTTTTCTCACGCAGTGGCGCGTCACTCAGGCACCGGGAACCGCGCCACTGGTCATCGTCAGCTTCCCCGATCTTCAGCATACGGCGTTGGTGGGGTTTCAATTGACCGGCGGGCGTTACCCCACCGCACCAAACGAGATCGTGATGGACTATGGCGATCAGGCTATTCAATCATTTAACCTCGGCGATCCCGTGACGGTGGAGACGCCGTCTGGGCTGGTGCAGTTGCGCGTGGTGGGGCTGGGGCGCACGCGAGGGGAAAATCCCACCTCATCGGGCCGCGCGCTGGCGTATATGACCGACGCGGGGCTGGCGCGGTTGGCGGGCGTCTCCAGCGCCGGCGATACGGCACAGCAAGGGAACACGCTGCTGCAACATAGCATCCTTGTCAGCATCACCAGCTTGAGTCAGCAGCAGGCCGTCGTGACGGGGCTACGTGGGATCTTGCAGGCACATACCATCACCGTGCTGAGCACCAATTTCCCTGATCACGCCGATCCGGCCACGTTGCAAGCGATCAATAGCGTCTTTTCGCTGCTGCGCATCTTGATCATCGTGGCGGTGGTGATGAGCGGTCTCCTCATTCTCAACACCATCGCCACGCTCATCGCCGAACAGACCGCAATCATCGGCACCATGAAGGCGATGGGCGGCACGCGGGGCAAGATCATGCGCGGCTATCTCGCCTCGGTGGTCATCTATAGCCTGCTGGGCACGCTGCCCGCTGTCGCGCTGGGCATCGCGGGCGGCTATGCTCTGGCCTCGTGGCTCACCAGCACCATCCCGCTGGATGTCGGCCCGTTCGCGCTGACACCTGAGGTCATTCCGCTGGGGCTGGCTGTCGGCTTCGGCGTGCCGATGCTGGCGGCGCTGGTGCCGCTGTGGAACGGCACGCGCATCACGGTGCGCGAGGCGCTCTCAGGTTATGGCGTCAACGCCGGGCAGGGAGCGGGCGAGCGCGGGCGGATGCCGGCATGGCTGCCGCCAATGATGGCGCTGGGGCTGCGTGGCGCGTTTCGCAAGCGCTGGCGCGTGGCGCTGACGCTGGTGACGCTCACCGTCGCGGGCATCTGCTTCCTGGTGGTGCAAACCGCCGTGACCAGCGTCAATTACACCATCGGCGATGTCTATGGCCGCTTCAACGCCGACGTGATGGCAGAGATCCCACTCACCTCGCTGAGCCAGGTGCGCGCGCAACTCAGCGGTGTCGCCAACATTGCGCGCATCGAACGTTTCGCTATCGGCGGCAGCGACACGCCCTGGGGACATCTGGAACTGTGGGGATTCGATCCTGACACGCAGCTCTATCACTATCAACTGACGGGCGGGCGCTGGCTGCAACCGGGCGACACCAACGTCGTGTTGCTCAGCGATGATGCCGCTGCGAAATCGGGTCTGCATATCGGGGATACGCTCGGCGTCAGCAGCCGGGGCGGCTCGGCCATCTGGACGATCATCGGCACGGTGAAACAGCCCACCGACAATCTGGGCGGGCTGGGCAGTGCCATCACGACGACGAATACCCTTGATAAGCTGGACGGCATTCAAGCCAGCAATGGTCCAACCCCGCCGGATCTCGCCTGGCGCATCATGGTGCAGGCGCAAGATCGCTCGCCTCAAGCGGTAGCACAACTCACCACCGACATCAGCAATACGCTGAACGTCGCCGGGCCACAGTTTACCTCGATGGGACAAAAAGCCGATACCGCTCTCGTCTACACAGTTGCCGCTGAGGCGCTGCGCCACCAGCAACAGTGGTATATTTTGTATGATCTGCTCTACGCGGTGGCGCTGGTAGTGGGCGCGGCGGGCATGTTGGGGCTGGCGAACGCGCTGGTGATCTCGGTGCTGGAACGGCGACGCGAGATCGGCATGTTGCGTTCGATGGGCGCAACGGGCTGGCGGGTGGCACAGGTCTTCTGGACGGAAGGGCTGGCACTGGGCAGCATCGCGTGGCTGCTGGCGGCCTTGCTCGGCCTGCCGCTGGCCTATGGCTTCGTGTTGTTGCTGCGCCAGGCGGTGGTGTGGTCGGACTTCATGGTTGACGCGACGGCCTTCATCGTGATGCTGGCGGCCATCGTGGGCATCGCCACGCTGGCGAGCATCACGCCAGCGCGCCGTGCCGGGCGACTGCACATCGCCGAAATCCTGCGCTATGAGTGAGGGGATGACCTCACCCCGCGCCCCCCTCCCTAGCTCTGCTGGGGAGGGGGAGGCAGCGGCGATCTCGCCACGTGCGATCCTCTCCCCTGGCGGGCGTCTAGCGTCATCCGCCGTCGGAGGCGATTATAATCTGATCAAATAGATCCCCCAGTGAGGTGGATGATGCGACGCACGCGCTGGCGCATCGGTGGGCTGTATGGACGGCTGATCGTCTCGTATTTCCTGGTGACGGTGCTGGCGGCGCTGATCATCGAGGCAGCGGCGACCATCGGGCCGATCTTTGCCAACACGTACAATCCTGATAATACGGATCCGTTAGTGGAAGTGCTGGCCTCGCGCTATGCGCCGCGCCTGGCTGATGCCCTCGTCAAAAATCTCCCCAATAGCCAAAGCACTATCTATCGTGATATCAACGCCTTGCTGGTGGTGATGAATGCGCGCACCGATGGAACGCATATCGCCATCGAGGTGGTGGATACACAGGAGCACGTGCTGGCGGTCTCCGCCGCGACGTATCAGGGTGATAAGCACCACCAGACGGTCAGCGGCACCACCGCACAAAGAGAAAGTTCTTTCACAACGCCGACAGCTCAGGCGGTGATTCATGCGGCGCTGGAGGGAGAACAGCGTTATGATGCGCTGATGCGCAGCGATCCCGTGACCGGCTTCACCACTGCCGCCGCCGCCATTCGCCAGCCGGGAGGACTGGTGCTGGGGGCGCTCGCCGTCACATTCAATGGCACGCTGCACAGCTTGTCACCGCCATCGAACGCCCCCGCATATTTTCTGACGCAGTTCGTGGATCATTTGCAACTGGACGCGCTCTATTTCGTGCTGGCGGCAAGCGCCATCGGCACGCTGACGGGCGTGTTGATCTCGCGCAACCTCACCCGGCGGCTGGGGCGCATCACCACTGCCGCCGACGCATGGAGCCGGGGAGAATTGCAGGTAACGGTGCGCGATGAGGCACGCGACGAACTGGGGCAACTGGCGCAAGACCTCAACCACATGGCGGAACAGATTCACACCTTGTTGGCGACGCGGCAAGAACTGGCGGTGGTAGAAGAACGCAATCGCCTGGCGCGCGACCTGCACGATTCGGTGAAGCAGCACGTTTTCGCCAACGCGCTGCTGGTCAATGCCTCGCGGCACTTGCTCGATCAGGCGCAGATCGAGCAGGCACGCACGCATCTGGCGGAGGCCGAGCAACTGGCTCAGCAAGCGCAGGAAGAATTAGCCGCACTCATTCAGGCATTGCGCCCGGCTGCCCTGGCTGACAAGGGACTGGCCGAAGTGGTGCGTGACTTTGCGCGGGACTGGTCGGCGCGCATGGGCATCACCGTGATGGTGCGTGTCAGCGGCGAGCGCGCGACGCCGCTGGCTGTGGAAGAAGCGCTCTTTCGCGTCGTGCAGGAAGCGCTGGCCAACGTTGCCCGACACAGCCATGCCAACGCCGTGACGCTGGATCTCACCTGGGAGGCGGAGCAAATGGCGCTGCTGGTCAGCGATGACGGCACGGGCTTCGCTGTGGCGGAAGCCCCGCCGGGAGTGGGGCTGAGCAGCATGCGCGAGCGGGTCGCGGCGCTGGGGGGGACGCTCACCATCACCAGTTCAGCGACGGGAACAACGGTGCGGGCCAGTGTTCCATATGAGGTGCAATCATGAGCGATCCCATCACGGTCCTCATCGTGGATGATCATGCGGTGGTGCGGCATGGGCTACGGACGTTTCTGGAAGCGGCGGGGGGATTTCAGGTGGTAGGCGAGGCGGGTTCCGGCGGCGAGGCGGTATTGCAGGTGGCGGATCTTGCCCCCGACGTGGTGCTAATGGATCTGGTGATGCCAGAGATGGATGGGGTGGTGGCGACGCGCATGGTGAAGGCGCGCAGCCCGCGCTCGCAGGTGATTGTGCTGACATCCTATCATGATGACGAGCAGATCTTCCCCGCCATCCGCGCCGGGGCGCTGTCTTATCTGCTGAAAGGCATGAGCCTGGCGGAGTTAAGCGAGGCGGTGCGCAAGGCGGCGCGGGGCGAAGCGGTGATGCATCCGCGCGTGGCGGCGCGGCTGGTGCAAGAACTGAACGGCGCGCCGCAGGAAACACGCCTGCTATATGAGAGCCTGAGCGAGCGCGAGCGCGAGGTGCTGCGCCTCATCGCTGAAGGTTGCTCAAATGCCAACATCGCGGAGCGGCTGGTGATCAGCGAGCAGACGGTACGCAGCCATGTGCATAACATCCTGGGCAAGCTCCATCTGGCCGACCGCACCCAGGCGGCGGTTTATGCCTGGCGCGCAGGGATTATGGAAGGGTGAAGCCTGCTCCTCAGCGGGCAGAGCGCGTCACTGCGCTCGGTTCCGTAGTGGATGAAAGCAACTGGCCGGATTTGAAGGCCAGCCACAGCCGAGGCAACATCAGCAGCTTGGCTGAACGCGGGACAAAAGCGCGTTTCGTAAAAACATCATAGCCGTTGGCAATGATGGCGGCGTGGATGGCGCGATACATCTCGGCGCTGGCAAGGATGGCGAACTGCGCGCTCTTGTCGAGCATGGCGATGCCGGGGCGAGCGCGAGCGTAATAGCGTTCGGCGCGGTCGATCTGGAAGCGCATGAGGGCGATGAAGCGTTCGTCGATGACGCTGGCGCGCAGATCCGCCTCGCTGTAGCCGAAGCAGCGCATCTCGTCGCGCGGGAGATAGATGCGCCCGTTGCGCAGATCCTCGCCCACGTCGCGCAGGATGTTGGTCAGTTGCATCGCCACGCCGAGATCCACCGCCAGCGGCAGGGCGTCGGGCGAGCGACAGCCGAGGATGGGCGACATCAGCAGGCCAATGGTGCCGGCCACGCGGTAGCAATAGAGATGCAGATCATCAAATGTGGCGGGCTGGGTGAAACGCAGGTCCATCCGCGCCCCTTCAATGAGATCCAACGCGGGCTGCAAGGGGACCGCGTAGTGGGACAGCATGACAAGCCATGCCTGGGTGATGGGATCGCTGGCAACGCCGTCATAGGCGCGGATGAGCCGGTCGCGCCACATGTCCAGATCGGCCTCGGCGCGGGCAGGATCGTCCTGGTGATCGACGCAATCGTCCACCGTGCGGCAAAAGGCATAGAGCGCCCAGGTGGCTAGGCGCTTGCGGGATGGCAACAGCAATGATCCCCAATAAAAGGTCTTGGCGGCGCGGCGCGTGATGCAGCGGCAGTACTCAAAAGCATGCACGGCCTCGCGCGAGAGATCTGCTTCGGCGATCATGCGGTTCCGATCCTTCTTTCTGCTGTAACTAACTCACACCGGGGGCAGATCGCGCAATCTGCAACGGTTTTGCGGGTGATGATGATGCCTCTTGCAGAGATTGTACCGATTTTGTTCGCGATTTGTCAATGCTGACGCGTGGAGCAACGACGGCTGAGATGTGAGGAAATGCCTTGCGTTCCGATTGCCTGGGCTGGCACAATAGATGTAAGAAGATATAACGAAATCATGACGCTGGGGAGGCATGGCATGCGCATCGTTCTGTATTTGGGCAAGGGCGGCGTCGGCAAGACAACCGTTTCGGCGGCGACGGCACTGCGGTCGGCGGACCTGGGCAAGAAGACGCTGGTGGTCAGCACCGATCTGGCACACAGCCTGGCCGATTCACTGGACGTTCCCCTGGAAGCGCAGCCGCGCCAGATTGCGCCGAACCTGTGGGCGCAAGAGATCAACGTTCTGGATGAGATCCGCGAGCACTGGGGCAAACTGCAAGACTATCTGAGCACCACCCTGCGCCAGCAAGGCGTGGATGACGTGGCCGCCGAGGAGATGGCGCTCATCCCCGGCATGGACGAGATCGCCAGCCTGCTCAATATCTATCGCCGCATTCAGGAAGGTGATTTTGAGTCGGCCATCATCGACGCCGCACCCACCGGCGAGACGGTGCGCCTGCTGTCGATGCCCGACACGTTTTCTTTCTATGTGCGCAAGCTCAACCGTTTTCAGGGCGCGGCGTTCAGCATGATGAAGCCGCTGCTGCGCAACGTGATGCCGGGCATCGACGTGATGGAAGCAGTGGAGACGCTGAACACGCACGTGAAGGCGCTGCGCGAGGTGCTGCTGAATGCCGACATCAGTTCCTATCGCCCGGTGGTGATGCCCGAAAAGATGGTGATCAAAGAGGCGCTGCGGGCGGAAACGTATCTAGCGCTGTTTGGGTATCCCATTGACGGGGTGGTGTGCAACCGCGTGTTACCCGCGCCGCAAACGGACGATCCCTTCTTGACCGCGATGTATCAGCAGCAGCAGCCCTATCTGCACGAGATCCATGACACCTTCGCGCCGCTGCCGGTGTGGGAAGTGCCCTACGCGCCGCATGAGATCGTGGGACTGGACGCGCTGCGCGAGCTGGCACGGCAGATCTTTGGCGACGCTGATCCCACGCAGGTGTATTATCGCGGCAAGCTGCAAGAGGTGACGCGCGCTGGCGCGGACTATCTGCTGCGGCTGCCACTGCCGCACGTGGAACTGGACAAAGTGGTGATGACACGCAAAGGCGACGAACTCTATATCGAGATCGGCAATTTCAAGCGCGCCATCACGCTGCCCGCTGTGCTGCTGCCGCTGGAAGCGAAGCGCGCCCGCATGGTCAACGGCGCGCTGGAAGTGCGCTTCGGCGCGCCGGCGGCAGTGTAGGCCCCACCCCTATGTCAAGATCTTGCGTGCGAGGGCGATAGCGAAGATAATCTCCAGGGTGGTGCCGACGCCGGCTTCGACGACGGCCAGCACCGAGGGCCAGCCCGGCGCGACCACCGCTTCTGGGATGGTGGCATAGCCGCGCCCCAGAAGCGCGCTGCCGCTGAGCAACAGCGAAGGGCCGAGGCCCGGATGCCCCGGCATGGTAAGCATGAAGAGCACGGCGAAAAGCAGCAGCGCGCCGATCATCCAGAGAATGGCGCGACCGGGACGCTCGCCGTAAGCGGTGACGCTGCCTTGCAGTGCGTTCATGGCCCAGCGGGCGGCGCTGCGCAGGGCAGGGAAAAGGCGGCGTGCCTGCCAGCGCGATGCCGCCTCGGCCCAGAAGGCGCGTTCTTCCATATAACGTGAGCGCGCGGTGAAGCGATTGCCGTCCGCCGTCATGCCCTGGCCGCGCAATGCCAGACCGATGCGGCGATAGGTGTGCGCCGCCACGCGAAAGGCCGCCGCGCGGGCGGGCAACAGCGCTGCCTGCGCCTCGCGTTCTTCGCCGAAGCGGCGCACGTGATCCCAGTCCACCACCGTCAGGTCCACGTCGCGCAAGCGCAGGCCGGCCACCAGCGCGCCCTGCAACAGCGTGCCACCGAGGTACGTTTGCTCGTTGCAATACGCTTGGCGCAGATCCGCGCCATCGAGCTGGGCCAGGCCGAGATCTGCGCCTTCCAGGTGCGCGCCGTGCAGGTTCGCACCCATCAATTTCGCGCCAACCAGAATGGCGTCGTCGAAGCGGGTGTTCTCGCAGTGGGCATCCACCAGCACGGCCTCAGTCAGCTTCGCGCCAACGAGCAGCGCGTCATCCAGATAGGCTCCGATGAGGTTTGCGCCCATCAGGTTGGCGGCCTCAAGGTTGGCGGCGCGCAGGTTCGCGCCGGTCAGCGTCACCCCAGCGAGCACTGCGCCGGTAAGATCCGCGCCCACCAGTTGCGCGCCTTCCATCTTGGCCGCGCTGGACGCGCGCTCGCCCTCTGATGCCAGGGGATCGTCATCGCCCAGGCGTGAATTTGCCAGATTCAGGTGCGAGAGGTCCGCGCCGCGCAGATCGGCCCCGCGCAGATCCACGCCGTGAGCGTGGCTGGTTTCGCCGGCAACCGCCAGGATGCGCTCGACCTCGGCGCGGCCCAGGCGCTTGCCGGCAAAGGGCGCGGGGGGTGGCTCGCGCGTCATGGCACGTTTGAAGGCGCTGCGCAGGGCGCGCAATTCGCCGGTGGGCCGGCCAGACATGGTCGCTTCGGTGATGGCGTCTGGGGCAGGCGTCTCAGGCTGCGGCTGGTCTTTGGTCGGTTCCACTACACACCTCGGTCACATCCTCAGCGGCGATGCTGCGCCGTTCTTATCGCCCTCTATTTTAGGGCATGCGTCAAGGCGGGATGGCCCCACCACCGACCCCTTCCCAGCACAGGTGGGGAGGGGAGATCATTCAGCTAGCTGATCGCGCAGATCGAAGCTCGCCTCTACCCAAACGGTCTCCCTCTCTCTCCGCAGGATGAGGAGGGAGTTCGGAGGTGGAATCTATACCAGCGGGCGCAGGAACAGGCCGCGCGCCAGAATCTCGCCGAAGAAGGCGAAGACGACGGCGATGTAGAGCATGCCGGTGGCGGACTGGAAGGACCGCTCGCGCTCAAGCCGCAGTGCCAGAACGCTCAGCGCCAGCGGCACGCCCAGGCCCAGCACATATTCTAACAGGAGCAAAATCGGGGTGGAAAACGAGACGCCACTGGGAACCGGCCCGCTGACGGGCTTGCCGGCTGGCGTGGGCGTCACAGCGGGCGTGCCGACCGGCGCAGGGGTAGCCGCAGCCAGCACGTGGCTGTGCTGCGCCTGGCTGGTGGTCGCGGGCGCAACGGCTGCCATCTTGGGCGCGGAGTAGGTCACGGGTCCGGAAAGCAGCCCGAAGGCGATCTGCAAGACGATCCCCGCAATAGTGATGAGGGTGGCGAATTCCAGGGGTTTGCCGCTGGCGGTGGGCGTGTTGAGATACCAGTGGCCCAACAGCATGGCGGTGGAAACGCCGCCGATGGCCAGCGCGCCGCACATGAAGCCCGCGACGGTGAAGAAACCGCCCAGCGTGGCCGAGGCGATCGGTCGCAGACCCATCCCCACGCACAGCAGGCACGCGATGCCAAATGCCGAGGCCAGACCGCCGGCGACGAGCCGCGCCGCCCGCCAAGCCGGAGAGAGCATGGTGATGAGATAGGCAAGCTGGAACAGCAGGAACCAGCCGAGCGTGAATTCCTGATGGCTCAGCCAGGCGAAGTCGAGATGGAAACCGTCTAGCTTGAGTTGCTGGGTGGAGGTGAAGCCGTGTTGCGTGCCCCAGGCCAGCAACGAAAACAGCACCAGATTGATCAGCGCTTGCAGGCGAAAGAAGCCGAAGCTTGAATCGTTGCGCACATCCAGCGCGTAAAGGGCCAGGTGCGAGCCGACAGCGAATTCGAGCATCACCAGGAAAAAGGCGAAGGGAATGATCAGCATGGGATATCCTCAGCGAAGCAGGGCGCGGCGTTGCGGGGAGCGTGATCGCTCGCGCCCTGCGCGCCCCTTGCGGTAATGTCAGTCTCATCTGGCATTATATCGCTGCGGATGGGATGCTGCCAAATCTCATGCTCTTTCCGTCTCACCCGCTATGAGGGCGGCAGGTTTTCCACCAGGTATGTGGTGCTGTTGGCGATATCCGCCGGGGTGTCGGGATGCACGGTGAACCGGTGGCGGCACAGGTTGTTGTGCAAGGGCGCGGTCAACTCGGTGTAGCCGGGGATGGGGATCTCGGCGAAAGGACCGTGCGGCACGGTGGAGGGGCTGACGCGCCAGGTGCGGTCGCCGGGGAGATCGGCGGGCTGGCGCAGGGTGCTGAGACCGGCGGCGTTCATCACGGTGATGTTGCGCTGCACCAGGGCTTGATGCGGCACGAAGGCGTAGAGCGGCTCATCGAATTCGCTCAGCGCGGCGGCGATCTGGTGGGGACGATGGTTCAGTTTGGCGCTCTCGTCGCGCACCTGGCGCACCAGCTCAGCGGTGGGCAGGGCAAAGATGGCATCCAGCAGGCGCAGCAGGTTCATGCTCCGGTTCAGCAAAATGGCGCGGCCATGTTCCAGCCGCCGCACCCACGCCTGGGCGTTTTCCTGGCGCTCGGCTTCCGCGATCTGCTGGGCGATCTGCGCGAAGGGCGGGCTATCCAGACGGTCGGTGAGAAAGGCGACAACGCCCGCGGTGTCACCCGCCTGCCAGGTGCCCAGCAGCGACAGCGCCTCTGCCCCGCGATAGCGCCGGATGGTCTTGGGCACGCTCAACAGGCGATCTTTGCATTCGCAGATATAGCAGGCGTGCAGATAGCGCACGGCATCGCTGACCGCCAGCGCGTCGAACCGCTGTTGCCCATGCATGGCTTCCACAAACGCGAAACACGCGATGAATTCATCCTGAATGGCGGCAAACGCTGCAAGCTTTTGCTCGATGAGATCGGGTATCGGCATGGTCGTCCTCCTGACCGCGTGAAACTGCTCAACCGTTTTCCACGTGGCGGCAAGTCCGGTGCCAGATCAAGCGACGCGGCGAGCAGAAACCGTCCTCTTTGCGGTATGATCAGGGAGAGCTTTTCGGTGGGGGAAACAGGCGATGCGGGATCAGGCGGAACGCGAGCAGGTGAACTTCTGGCGCGATCCGGCGCTGCGCGATCTGGAACTGCTGCACGCGCACTATGTCACGCACACCTTCGCGCCGCACACACATGAGGAATATGCCATCGGCGTCATCGAACGTGGTGCCGAACGCTTCATGTATCGCCACACGCAGCACACCGCGCCGGCGGGCAGCGTGGTGGTCATCAACCCAGGCGAGGTGCACACCGGGGAAGCGGTGCTGGCGAGCGGATGGAGCTATCGCATGCTGTATCCGGCGGCGAGCCTGTTGCACGACGCCGCGCGCAACATCGGCGGCAGCGCGCGTGACATCCCGTTTTTCCCCGCGCCCATCGTTGACGATCCACCGCTGGCGGGGATGCTGCTGCGGCTGCATGCCGCGCTGGAAGCGAACGTGGTGCCGCTGGAACGGGAATCGCGCCTGCTGTGGGTGCTGGCGCAACTGGTGGCGCGCCACGCAGACGCTCGCCCGCAGTGGCGGCAAGCACCGGTGGTGCCACAAGCAGTGCAGCGCGCCCGCGACTATCTGCACGCCCACGCCGCCGAGCCGGTGACGCTCAACGAACTGGCGGCGCACGCGGGGCTGAGTCCGTTTCACTTGCTGCGCACATTTCACGCGGCAGTGGGCATGGCACCACATGCCTATCTGACGCAGGTGCGGGTGGCACAGGCGAAAGCGTTGCTGCGCAGCGGGCGGGGGATCGCGCAGGTAGCGGCGCTGACCGGCTTCACCGACCAGAGCCACCTCACGCGCCATTTCAAGCGCATCGTCGGCGTCGCGCCGGGGCGCTTTGCCCGCGCCGCGCGGGGCTGATCTGCCGCCTCATATGATCCAGGGAGTTTTGCAGCGCCCCATGCGCGCCGCGTCAATCAGCATCAGATACATCAGATCCGACAGCGCGCGCAACATGGCAAGGCGATCCGGCGTGAAGGCGCTGGCGTCCGCTGCGGGGCGCACACCGGAGCGCGCGGCGTCGATGGCTTCATCCCCATAAGGGAACATGGTGACATTTAACACACCCACTTCTGTGAAGACCGGAGCGCCTTCAGCCTGATCCGCGGAAAATCCGCTGGGACGCAAGGGAATGGGCATGGAAAGGAAGGGGTGCTGGCCTTTCATCGGCAGATAGATCTCGTTCATCGTCAGCGACTGATTCTGTCGCCCATCAAGCATCTTCTGCAAGCGCTCTTGGTGCTTGCGCCTGCTGCTTACCTCGTCCGGTTCGAGATTGCCAGCCTTGATCTGTTGCTCAAGCTGCTCGATGCGGAATTTCAGCAGCTCGGTGATGTGATGGCCTTTACGGCTCACTTCCAGCCATTTCCGGTCATCCTCAACGCGCTTCAACTCTTGCTCGATTTGTTGCACATCCTTCGCGGGCATGTTGGCGCGTTTTTCGGGTGTCAGCGGAGCCGGCAGCGATTCGGGATAGATCAATTCACGGCCCAGGATCAGCGCCCAGGCGGCGACGGTGGCGGGATAATCAAACACAGGGATCTCGCCTTTATCCGGGAAGATGTAGAAATGGCGTAACTCATAGGTCACGTCGCGTATGGGATCAAGCGACGATGTCGGACGCCATCCCTCGTGGCCCTCAGGATGAGGAACCCGCTCAGCACACTTCAACACCAAACCGGTCTCGACGTTGAATCCTTCAAAGATGACGGAGTGAATGACGCGCTCGATGTCGTCGAAGGGGCGGGTCAGCACATCATCCGTTCCTTCTTTGTGGATCGCCTCGAAATAGCGCGACATGATGGCATGGACTTCTTCATCGAACTTCTCGCGTGTCTTCACGCGCGATTTCTCTTCACGCACCAGTTTTTCGCGCGCTTGCTCTTCAGTGGGATCTAAAATGGCCAGCGAAAAGACGGCGCGTGGGGCGTGAGCAGGTTTGGGTGAGATGGCGATGGTATTCACCTTCAATTGCCAGTGCACCTTATCGCCTTCGCGGGTGGCAATGATCTGGTTGAAGGTGTGATCGGTCCCCAGGCTGCCGGCACCCAACTGGCGCAAGGGCACAAGAACGGTGCCGGGCTGCCGTGTGGCATCGTCCTTTTGATCGGCAACCGCGTCCGGCATGTCGCCGCTCCCTTGCAAGGCCAGGTCGGTGAGCATCTGCGGCTTATGAAGATGACCATGCAAGCCCAACTGAACCTTGTGTTTCTGTGCCGCTTTGACCAGATCATCATAGGGGCCGAATCCTGCTTGCTTGAAAGCGAGATTGTCTTGATGGACGATCAGGGGATGATGCGATATGATGATGCGGAGCGGAGCAGATTCCGGCGCGAGGTGGCTCATATCACGTTCAAAGCGCTGGATTTCTTCTTGCTCGATCGCGCCGGTGTCGAGTGAGATGAGGGTTTCCTCAAGCAGGGCAAGAAACCGCTTGCGCTGCTCGGTGGGCGGCAGATAGCGCTGCTGATCGCTGTTTTTCAGGCCGTTATAACTGCTGAGATAGGCCTTCAGCGCTTTCTTATACTCATCAGGCAGCGCTTTGATCGTTTTGCTGGAAGGGAGATCGCTCAGCAACAGTTGCAAACTGACGCAGGTATTGAGCAGATAGACGGCATAGCGATCTTTGGGATCAACAAAAAGGGAAGATGGTTGCGCGGGCGTGGCCGGCTGCGGGGAAGACGCGAACCATTTATTGTTCCAGAAAGGATTTTTCTGGATAGGCTGGCTGATGATGGGCAAGCCAAACCCCGCAAAGGCGCGCTGGAAGTCGGAGAAGCTTGGTTTATCGCCGTTCCATCCCAGATCGTTAGGGCCGGGGACCAGAAAGATGTGTTTCTCAAATTCCCCTTCCCACCGGGAAAGGAAGAGGAGTCTGAGTTCGGTTGCAATATGGTGAAAGTCTTGATACATGCCCGTGTCGGTCAAGTCTCCGGTGAAGATGACCAGATCGGGAAGCTCATCTTCTTTCAGTTTTTGGATGTAACGGAAATATCCCAGCAACACGGTATCGTGCTGGCGCTCATCGCGCGGCGATGGATCTTGCTGGTGGTGCAAGTCCGAGAGATGATGAATGATGAGGGGTTTTTCGCTGGCGGTTTTCTGCGCGCCGGGGCTGCCGGCCTGGGGATCGCTCATGATTGCACCTCCCTGGCAAGGCGTCCTTCAGAGTGAAGGGCGAAAGTGACGACGAGTTGAGGACATACCATCTCTATTGTCACATATCGTCTGTTCAGAAGTCTAGGGTTTTTCGATGGGATTTTTTCCGCAGCGTGCTCACGCGTTTTTGAACCAACCCGATGTGCGCGAGCGGCGCGAAGGGTGCCCCCAATATGCCGCGTTTGCGCGTTCTCTCGCATAACAGCGGAAATGAAGCACACGGACTGGCATCGAATGTGCTGATGAAAGGTCAGCTATTCTGGGCTTGCTGAGCCGACCAATCTTGCAGCGTAGCTCGCCCACCAGCCCAGAAGGATGAGCGCCTGGTGGCATGCTGGTGTGGATGATACACTGATAGCAGGCGAATCATGTCAGAGGGATCATCGGCAAGAAGGGTTCAGCGTGCGCGCAGGCGTGCAGGTATGCGAGGAAAGGCGCAATAATGGCAAAGCACATTTTGATCGTGGATGACACCGTCGATATCCTGCGGCTGATGCGCATGATGCTGGAAGAACAGCGGCATCAGGTGTCGGTGCTGGATTCCGGCCAGGGCGTTGTCGAGTTCGTGCGACACAACAAACCCGACTTGATCGTGCTGGATCTGCGCCTGGGCGACGACATTTCAGGCATCAACGTGCTGCGTGAGCTGAAAGCGGAGCAGGAAACCGCTGCTGTGCCGGTGGTGGTGTATACCGCGTCGGTGGTGGATGCCGAAAAGACCGAGCGGATGATTGAGAGCGAGCCTGATACCTATGCGGGCACGCGCGTCTTGCGCAAACCTTTCTCACTGGATGACCTGTTAGATATCATCAATCGCCTGGAAGATCCGCAACACGCGACTTTTTCCTGAAAGGAGCACGCATTACATGAGCAATTCCGACACTCAACGCGGCGGCAACGGGTTGGGATTCATTCTCGGCATCTTGTTTGGCCTGGCGGTCGGCGTCATTGTGGCGCTGCTGTTTGCCCCGCAGAGCGGCAGCGAGATGCGCGAAAAACTGGCCAAACAAAGCGACCTCATTCGCCAGCGTTATGAAGAGGCGGTGGCTGTTGGCCGCGAAAAAGCGCAGGAAGCCCAAGAAGAAGTGCTGTCGAGCATGAAGCAATAGCACGGCACGCTGAAGCAGCGGGTATGTTGATGACAACATGCCCGCTGATTTTTTGTTGAATCGCCACCATGCGCGCGAGATTTGGCATGCTCTGCCGCTTGGCATCACGCGTGCTGAATGCAGAGGAGGATGACAACGCCGGTAGGGTTAGCATGGTGGAATCGCCCTGCAAGGAGGACGCCGCGCATGGGAAGGCGACGACACAAAGGACCAAGGCCCGGCCCAAAGCAGATCAAGCCGGGTATGACGGTCAAAACGCCCCAGGCGAATCTGGATGACAGCGACATCAGCCGGGCGCATGTGCAAGAGGTGATTCGCGACGACGCCGGCAACGTGCAAGACGTGGTCGTGGAAAAGGGTGTGGTCTTTCGCAAAGACATCGTTGTGCCCGCCGACCGCATCACGCAGGTGAAGCCGGCAGCGCGGGGCAAGCCGGGCGAGGTGGTGGTGGATGCGCGCGAAGGCGAGTTCGACAGCTTGAGCGCGGTGGGCAAGGAGGAACTGGCGACGGAACGCGAGGCGCGGGTGAAGGTGCCGCACGACGTGCTGGGCGAGGCTGAAGAGGCGCTGCCCACCGCCGAGGGCCAGCGCCAGCGCGAAGGGCAACGCCGCCGCAATACCCCGCTGCCGCCCAATGAGGCCGCGCTGGCGGAATCCGTCGCCACGCCCCAGGCGTCGAATCGTTTCACCACATTGCTCAGGGCGCTGGGGCCGGGCTTTCTGGCCGGCATGGCGGGCAATGATGCTTCCGCCGTCACCTCCTATTCGGTCAACGGCGCGACGAATGGCTTTGGGCAACTGTGGCTGATGCTGCTTTCCACGCCGATGTTTCAGGCGGTGCAATTCGCCTGCGGCAAGGTGGGGCGCGTCAGCCAAACGGGACTGGCTGATCTGTTGCGGCAGCGTTACGGCATGGCGGTCGCCGTGCCGGCCACGTTGATCCTGGTCGTGGCCAATGTCGGCCTCATCGCCGGCGATCTGGTAGCCATCGGCAGCGGGTTGGAACTGATCACCGGCATTGATTGGCTGTGGTTTGTTTTGGCCGCCGCGCTCTTCTTGTGGTATATGACCGTCTTCCAGAATTTTGACACGATCAAGAAGGTGTTTTTGGGGATGAGCCTGGCCTTCCTGGCCTATCTTATCACCGGCTTCATGGTGCACCCACACTGGGGCGAGGTGCTGAGCAATACCTTCGTGCCGCATCTGGGACTGGGCTTCGCCAGCGTCAGCAGCGCAGTGGCGTTGCTGGGCGCGACGGTCTCGCCGTATACCATGTTCTGGCAGGTGCAGGGCGAAAAAGAGCAGCGCCGCGTCGGCCCCCCCAAGCAGCAGATGCGGATGATGACGATCGACATCGGCAACGGCGTCATCAGCGGCAATCTGGTGGCGTATTTTATCATCGTCGCCACTTCGGCCACGCTGTTCGCTCACCACCAGCAAATCGCTACCGCCGCCGACGCGGCGAAGGCGCTGGCCCCGCTGGCCGGGCCTTACGCGAAATATCTGTTCGCCGTCGGCCTCATCGGCGCGGGACTGGTCGCCATTCCGGTGCTGCTGGCCAGCGCGGCCTACGCGGTTTCAGGCACATTCGGCTGGGCTTCCAGCTTGTGGAAAAAACCCTGGCAGAACGAGGGCTTTTATCTGATCCTCACCCTGGCGCTGGTGATCAGCATCATTGTTGCCCTGCTGCGGTTCGATCCCATCCAGATCATGTTCTGGGCGAACGTGCTGCAAGGGCTGCTTGCGCCGGTGCTGGTGATTCTGGTGATGCTGGTGGCGAACGACCGCAAGATCATGGGCGAGCAGCGCGTGAAGTGGCTGACGAACGTCTTTTTAGGTCTGACGGCGGCAGTGATGATCGCCGCGCTGATCTTTTTCTTCATCGGTCTTTTCAGCGGGCAAGGAAGCTGATCATCAAAGGGGAACGATGAGATGACACTGCGCGCATTGGTGTTTGTGCGTTACAGTGGTGCCTTTCATCTGGGCCACGTGGGTTGGGCATTTGAATATCGCACCGGCTGGTTCAATGCCGGATCGGTGGAGAATGTGAATGGGCTGCCGCACGCCACGCCGAAAGAGATGGGCTTCTGGACGGCGGACACGCTGGATCCGGTGAGTGCGATGCGCCGTTGGAACTACGATGCGTATAAGATCCTGCCGGTGGCACATGCCAGACCGGGCAACGCGTGGCGCGCAATTGTGTGGCTGAGCAAGCAGCCGTACATCTTTCTGAAGTGCAATTGCGTGGATGATGCCTATGATGTGCTGCGCGCCTATGGCGTGGGCGATCTGGCGCTGCCGTCCAAACACATGATCCCGAACCGCTGGTTCGCGGCGCTGCCGGGCGAGGTGCAGCAGGTAACGGAGCAAAGCAGCGCGGTGCCGTTGAGCATGGCCGGGCGGCTCTGGCGCATGCTGCCGCCGCTGGCGCGCGATCACCCGCTGGAGATTCCACCGCGCCTGCACGCGCTGCCGCCTCCGTGGCGTGCGGAGGGCAATCCGGTGCAGGAATTTTTCCAAGCAGCGGTGAATGAACTGGCGCTGCAAGTGGAAGGCGCGGATGAAGAACGTGCGACCTGAGAGCTGAGGGAGAAATTGATGTGATAACGTTCACATCCTGATTGCGCGATGTGGAATCAGGCTTGCCAGCATTCTTGCGGGAAAAATTTTCCTTTAAGGAGGTAAGCATACCATGCGCAATCGCAACTTTCCCATGCTGGGCGGCCTCGCGCTGCTCAGCAGCATGGCGCTCATGATGGCGGCGTGCAGCGGCGGTTCCGGCGGGGGCGGTTCGACGGGGAGCGCGCCGACCGCAACGCCGACGGCTCCCGCTGCCGGCAGCATCCTGACCAGCGCGGAGCAAGCGCCGCTGAAAGACGCGACGTTCACTTTCACGCTCAGCGTCACCAGCGGCAGCACGACCGCCAATACATCCGGCAGCGGGCGTCTGACGACGCATCCGGCACGCACGGATCTCACGCTGCCCCAGATTCAGGTGCAGGGCATTACCACCTCTGCCGAGGTCATCATCGATCAGGCAACGAACACCTATTATCTGAAGACGGCGGCGCTGAGCCAGTGGGTGAAGCTGAATCCGCAATCACTGGGCCTGGATCTGGGCGTGGTTTCCATCACAGATTACAGCGGCTTGCAGAATGTCATGTTCGTCGGCGTTGAGACAATCAATGGCACCCCGACCTGGCACATCCGCGGCACCAAAACGGTGACGAATTCCGGTAGCTTT